>SKOL01000288.1 GCA_007120055.1 Anaerobacillus sp. | reverse complement strand
TTTATTTTGCTGCGTCAATATTTAATTTCAAATGCCAATCTGACGTTTTAAAAATCCCTAATCCATGCGGGACATGACGGTGGCAATCAATACATGTACCTTTTGAATCGTGAGCAACATTTTCAATCGTATATTGATGACAGCTAATGCAATTTTGATTGATTACTTCAACAGAATCATCTGTCGCATGAAGAACATCAGGAATTTGACTAGCCCCTATCGTATTCATATAAATATGTCCAATACCTGCTCTAGCTTTAAACGCCATTTTGTTTACAACGTTGTCTGTCGGAGCATGACAATCGTTACAGTCGAGCCTTGCATGTGGAGATTGCGTAAACGCTTCATAAACTGTCCCCATGACGTGACAACTTGAACAAAACTCGCCAGTATCGGTAGCTTTAATCGCGGTTACTGTTCCTGCATAAACAATGATGCCGATCAAAACTCCTAATAATACGAAAAAAAGCAATTTATTATTCATTTCTTTAAACCTTTCTTTCAACCTCTTCATTAGCACAACTCCTCTCCTTTCCATAAGTTTCTATCTTCATGTATTTCCAACTCACATATTTTTACACACTTTTCCATAGATTTTTTTCGCTTCTTATATGATTTTACAATTGGTGAAATCTATTTTATGATTTATTTAGCAAAGCGAATTAAATTCATATTCATTTAGGGGGATTTTCATGCAAGCATTTATTAACGCGACAATTATTGTAGGAAATGGTGAAGTAATAGAAGAAGGGACGCTCCTCGTTGAAAGCGATAAAATTAAAGAAGTTGGTCTGAATATAGACATCCCAGACAATGCTGAAGTTTTTGATCTAACAGGAAAAACAATTACTCCTGGTATTATTGATGTACATACACATTTAGGAGTTCATGAAGAAGGTATTGGGCCAGCTGGTGCAGACTTTAATGAAATTACGTCAGCCTCTACACCTTATGTCCGAGCGTTGGACGGAATTAACCCGATGGAAAAAGGGTTTGAAGTCGCACGTCAATCAGGAGTGACCACTGTTCAAATATTACCTGGAAGTGCTAACGTTATCGGTGGGGAAATTGTTACGGTGAAAACTGTCGGAACGGTTGTTGATCAAATGATTGTCAAAAGTCCATCTGGAATGAAAGCAGCATTCGGAGAAAATCCGAAACGAGTTCACGGCGAGAAAACAGCCAAAACGAGAATGGGAGTGGCTGCCGTATTTCGCCAAGAGTTCATTAAAGCACAAAATTATTTAAAAAAACTAGAAAATGGTGAAAATGTACCGCGTGACTTAGGGTTGGAAAATTTAGTGAAAGTCCTTAAAAAGGAAATTCCACTTCGTGCCCATGCTCATCGCTCTGATGATATCGTCACTCTCCTTCGCCTAGTGAAGGAATTTGATATCGATGTGACAATTGAGCATTGTACAGAAGGGCATAAAATAGCTGATTATATTAAAAAACATGACGTTATCGTTGCCGTCGGTCCGACAATGTCTTCGAGGTCAAAAGTAGAAAATGCGGATAAAGGTTGGCACACACTTCTTGCACTTGAAGAAGTCGGTGTTCCTTTTGCAATTACAACTGACCACCCAGTCGTTGGCATCGAGTATTTAATTACATCAGTTGCTCAATCGGTGAAAAATGGCTTGAACGAAGCTAGTGCCTGGAAGTCAGTCACATTAAATGCTGCAAAACATATCGGCATTGAAGATCGCGTCGGGTCACTTGAAAAAGGGAAGGATGCAGATCTTGTCATTTGGAGTAGCCACCCATTCGACGTTACTGCTAACGTTGAAAAAACAATTATTGATGGCGAAGTTGTGTTTGAAGCGTAAAGGGTAGCGTTAGAAGCTTTAAAAATATTTATATTTTTCTAGAGATTTGGTTGTAATAATAAAAGCCCTGTCCCAAACAAGTGTTAAACACTTTTGGGACAAGGCTTTTTCGTCGTTATAAAATCAATCTACAAACTAACTAATCAAAATTTTTTTGCAGTCGCTAAGACGTCTTACTATTTTTAACATTCATTTGTTTTATTCACTAAAACAAATGAATGTCCCACTGAAAACCTAGTAAACGTATATAAATTAATAAAAATGGGTAATAGAATATTATAAACTATTTTGAAACTTTTAAAGATACTTTTACGTCTAATGTATTAAGTATTAAGGAGTGTATTCAACTATCAAATTCCTCCTTATAAATGAAATGCATATTTTTATTTGAGAAATAATAGTTTAAAAAAAAAGCTATTTTAATAGGGAACGGAGGAGAGCGTGTGAAGCATATTCTTTTAATAACTTTTAGTCTCTTTTTAATAGGTTGTTCCGCAGCTGGAATACAGTATATAAATGAAGCAAGTCTTGAAAAATACCAACGAGCAGAAGCTGCGCAACCGAATACCATACAGGACATAGGTGGAACAGTTGCTGAACAAAATGAACTAATAAATAGCGATATGAATGAAGTCACAAGAGATGATTTTAAAAATACTTATAACGACATTAATCACGGAGATGACCTTCCAAATTTCAAAAAGATTGTCGATGATGTATATCAAACAATCGAATATAACGGTAAAGAAGATCCTAACGACAGTAGCTGGATTTTCAAAACTTGGGAGTTCGATCAAGCAACATCAACTTTTATTGTCATCGATGAAACAGTTTATAATGACCAAAAAATGAAGTATGGCTATGAATTAGGTCGTTATTGGTATGACTTATGGAAAAGTGCCGATGCTAATTATCACCCATACCACAATTTAACGTTAACGGAAGAAACCTTAATTAAAGCAGCAGAAGGAAAGTTAATTGGTGTTAAACACCCGATTGGAACGAATATTTCAACAATAAAAGAGGAACGCCCTCCAGCAATGGAACACGGGTTTTATGAAGGTAGCCCATATACCTTTTATCCTGAAGATACCTATTTTTATAATGAAGACGACGAACGTGTGACTGCTGTCGCTTACAAAGGAGATCGCTTAAAAATTAAATTAGATGAAGTTGAGACAATTTTAGGAGAGCCTACTTATGAAGGGTTTAATGAAATGGAAAATGAACCGTATTTCCTTTATGAAGTCGAGGATTATTCGTTGTATATTTCAGGTGATAAAAATACACAAAGCGTACGAGATGTGATTTTAACTGAGGGTAGTTGGTTTGTTGGTTTGTAGCTAGTTGGTTTGTTGGTTTGGCTACGGCCTCGCCTGACTTTTACATCGTAAATGGTGACACTGCATCATCAGGATGGTTTTTTACGAAAAAAAGAATGAGTAATTTCCTGAACGAGCCTCTAAAATTCGATAGAATTTTACAGCGAAGTGAGGGAAATTGCTCGTTCTTTTCCATATTAGAAAGAAATGCTCCTACGGTTACTTATCGTAAAGTAAGCGGTTTACATTTCCCCCATCGCAATTAATCGTTTATAATGAATCCGTATACAATTTTAATTGTAAAGGAGTATCATAATGCTAAATTGCCGTGAGGAACTACTTTTTTTAACGAAACAACTTGTTAATATAGAGAGCATCGTCAATACAGAAGGAGAAAAAGAAATTAGCCAAGCGGTTTTTACGTTAATTTCTCAATATGATTATTTCAGAGAAAATCCAACTCAAGTAATGAAACAACAGACAACAGATGATGAACAAGAACGGTATAATGTGATTGCTTATGTTAAAGGGACAAACAGCAAAAGCAATAAAACCGTAATTTTAATAGGACATATGGATACTGTTGGTACAGATGATTTTAATCATTTAAAAGATCAAGCTTGTGACCCTGATGAACTGATGAATTCATTAAAACAGGAGCAACTCCCTCCACTAGTAGAAGAGCATTTAAATTCCGATGATTACTTGTTTGGTAGAGGCGTTCTCGATATGAAAAGTGGGGTTGCTAGTAACTTATTTTTATTAAAATATTATTCTGAACACCCTGAAGAACTAGATGGGAACTTAGTCGTTGTCGTTGAATGTGATGAAGAAGACGGCTCACACGGGATATTATCTGCGTTAACCGAATTAAAATCTTTAAAGGACGAGCATCACTTTGAGTATGTCGGTGCAATTAATTCCGATTTTGTCGCACCTCGTTTTGAGGGGGACGAAAACCGTTATATTTATAAAGGAACCGTCGGGAAATTACTTCCATCCTTTTTTATTACAGGATCTGAGACTCATGTCGGTGCATGTTTTGAAGGAATCGATCCGAATTTTATTGCCGCAGAACTAACGAGGCAAATCAACTACAATCCAGAACTTTGTAATGAAGCTTTCGGCGAGACGACGACACCACCTGTCTCTTTAAAACAAATGGACTTAAAGCCTTCTTACACCGTACAAACAGCGTTATCAGCTTACGTATATTTTAACTTCTTTATTCACTCTTGGTCTCCTAAAGAAGTACTTGAAATATTAAAAGGACAAGCAGAAATCGCCATGACTAATGCTTTAACAACTTTTAAACAACGATACGAGAAATTTAGTAAAATGAGTAATCAGCCATACGTTGAAGTTCCATGGCAAACGCGAGTATTGACTTATGAAGAGATGGAAAAGTGTATTATTGCAGAACACGGAGAGCTTTTCGTAACCCATATGACGGAATTCAATGAAATGCTTTTATTGGAAAAACAGTTAGACACACGGATGTTCAGTGCAAAAGTCGTTGAAGAAGCGTGGAAGTGGATGCCAGACCGTAGCCCTGCAATCATAGTTTTTTACTCATCATTATATTCACCCAGAATTGAAGTGACCGGTAAAAATGCTTTAGAAGAAAATTTAATCTCTTCATTAGAAAAAGCAGTGAGTAAAATGCAATCAAACTATGCTCACCCTATTGAAACGAGAAACTTTTTCCCTTACATTTCTGATATGAGCTTCGTTGCTTTAAGTGATGATGTAGACGGCATTAATGCTGTTTCTAACAACACTCCTTGTTGGGGTAAAAAACTGTACGTTAACTACGAGGCCATCCGCGATATTAATGTACCTGTTATTAATATCGGGCCTTACGGCTTTGATGCACATAAGCAGTTCGAGCGAGTCGAACTAACGTACTCACTAGAAATTGTTCCTAACTTAACCAATGAAGTCATAAAAAATTTGTGTAAGTAATGACATAATTGTAATAAGAAGATGGTGGTCGCTCGGTCGCTCGGTCGTGCGGTCGTGCTCCCATCTTCCTTTATGCTTCAAATTATAATTTCAGGAAAAACCCTGTATGTTGACTCGTTCAGTGCACAGGGTTTTATCAGTTATTTACTATTTCATGCGTGTTAAACGCTTCATTACGCATGACGCTACCAGTTTTTCACTATTCCGTGCGTATTGAACGCTTCATTACGCTCATTTTTCCCCTCTAAGTTTCATCTTCCTGCGATGGGATTAAAATTTCACCACTTTTTTCCTTACGTAATAAAGTTTGCAGTATAAGCTTTGTTAATTGACTTGGTTGGTATGGTTTTGTTAAATAGTAATCGGCTCCGAGTGCGAGTCCCTTATCTTTTTCATCGAGCGCTGTCGAAATAAAGATCGGCACATGGCGTAATTTTTCATCTTTTTTTACTTCCTTAATAACAGCCCAACCATCAAGATCACCTTCTAACAAAATATCTAAAACTACTGCATCAGGAAGATATTTTTTCATCATCGGTAGTGCCTTTGTACCGAAACTTGTATGATGAACATTAAAGCCGCTTTCATTAAATTCTTCTTTTAATAATGATGCTAAGCTTTCATCATCTTCTACAATCATTAATGTTGGTTTATTTTTATGATCGATAAGGTCATTCACTTCTAGGTCCAGCTCGATCGTTTGTAATACAGGAAGTTCAATAGTAAAAGTACTTCCCTTGGCGATTTCAGAAGTAAAATATATCTCCCCTTCATGAGCCTTAAGGATCTCTTTACAAATGGCTAAACCAAGCCCCGTCCCACCGATTTGTCGTCTATCAGAATTGTCAATTCTATAAAACTTAGTAAATATTTGCGTACGAACATCTTTGGGAATTCCTAAACCTTCATCCTTTATTTCAATCAATAATCGTTTTTCCTTATTTTTAAAAGTTAAGGTAACATTCCCACCATCAGGTGAATACTTAACTGCATTACTAATTAAATTCATTAACATTTGATTCATTCTGTCAAGGTCTGCTAGTACAATCGTATTTTTAGCCGTATTTTCAATGATAAATTTATGTAAAGGCGATTGAAGTTTAAATGACTCTACAACATCTTTTGCTAAGGCCACCACATCAAGCGGTTTCTTTTCATATATGTGTTTTCCAGCTTCCATCCGTTGTACATCTAAAAAGTCATTGATTAATGAAGTTAATCGCTTCGCCTCTTTATGAATCGTCGTTAAATATTTTTTTTGCCGTTCAGGCTTTAAGTCTTTCGTTAGCATTAATTCTGTAAAGCCTAACACACTTGATAATGGTGTTCTTAACTCATGGTTAACCGTACTTATAAATTCCGATTTTAGTTGATCAACTTTAAATTCCTTCGTAATATCACGGTACACAAACATTAATTCTTTGTAGTCTTCACTTTGCAAAAAAGTTTCGTAATACACTTGAAAAATGGAAGGATCTTGCGACTTCGTTTTTAAGACAAACATTTCTTGTTCTCTATTTTCTTGATTTAAAACAGTTTCAACAAATGCAATAAATTCATCACATTGTTGAAACTGTTTTTTCATATAAGATAGCCATTTCTCTTTTTTCATACCAATACCTTTGCTCATGTCATCTAAACCTATCATTTGACACCATTGTAAATTAACCTTAAGTAACGTACCGTCGTTACTTATAAACTGAATACCTACCGGGTCTGTATTAAGCTCTCCTTGATATCTATTCACTTAAGATCTCTCCAACAATAGCGACTAATTCACTCGGGCTGAAAGGCTTTGCTAAGAAGTAATTTGCTCCTGCTGATATTACTTTTTCTTGATCGGACTTTTGACTTTTTGCGGTAAGCATTAATATTTCTAAACCTTTAAATTTTTCAATGGCTCTCACTTTTTCAATAAGTTCCAAACCTGACATCCCAGGCATCATATAGTCTAATAAGACTAAGTCATAATCATTGGTTTGTAATAGTCCAAAAGCCTCAATACCATCAGCTGCTTCATCGATTTCGTAGCCTTCATCTTCAAGTGAATCAACGACAAGCATTCGTAGTACTTCTTCATCTTCTGCCAATAAAATCCGCTTCACATTTATCACTCCATATCATTTCGTTATTCACGACGCTTCAACAGGATGTTCAAAAAGTCCGGTAATCATAGCTGTCGAATCTCTTCGGATCTGATTATCCCCTTTTTGAACACGCACTTCAAGATAAAGCGAAAAACATAATGATCTGTACAAGATCAATGAAATATTCCACTTTAACGAATTACCCGTAACAATAACCGCTTCACCCTCGCTTCAAGTTCTCCCATCCCGAAAGGTTTCGTTAAATAGTCATCAGCACCTAATTCTAATGCTCGAACGATATCTTTTTCCGATTTACGTCCGGTTAACATTAAAACAGTAAATTGACTTTCAGGAAATTGACAACGGATGGCTTGAAGAACTTCAAATCCGTCTAGCTCAGGCATCATTACATCAAGAATAATTAAGTATTGCCCTTGCTGTTGACTCCATGGTGAGTTTAAAAACTCGCTTCCACTATGAAAACGACAAACGTCAATATCATATGTATCGATGACTAAATTTGCAAAATGATCTCCAACAAGCTCTCTTACAACTTCATCATCATCAATAATTGCTATGTGAACAGGCTTTGATGCCGGTAAGTTTTTACTATTATCCGAGTCACTGATCAACACTTTATTTCGTCCTGTTCTTTTGGCTTCATAAAGAGCATCATCAGCTAGCTTCATCCAATGGCTAACACATTTGTCATGTCCTTCGACTTCAACTACCCCTGCAGAAAAAGTGACAGAAAAGCTATGTCCGTGACTATTAAATACTTCTTTAGAAAAACCACTCAACAATCTTTTCACTACTTTCTCGCCATCTTTAGCCTTCGAACGTGGAAGTAATAAAACAAACTCTTCTCCACCGTATCGAATTAAGTAGTCCGACTGGCGCTTTTGCTCGTTTATATAACTAACAAACTTCTTTAAAACCTCATCACCAACGGCATGACCATACGTATCATTGACGTTTTTAAAATGGTCCAAATCAAGCATCGCAATCGTAAATGAAACATTAGAGCGTGTATATTCATAAATTTCTCGTTCTATTTCTAGATTAAGGAACTTTCGATTGTATGCACCTGTTAATTCATCTAGTAAAACTGCACAATCTATTAAATCTTTTCTTTGCAATTGTCTTTTTACACGGACAACGAATTCGTCCAAATCAAATGGTTTTACAATAAAGTCATCAGCCCCAGACTCGAATCCTTTAATCCGTGTTTTTTTCGACTGGTCCCCACTAATCATGACAATCGGGATAAAAAAAGTATTTGCTTTTTCTTGAATCGTAGTTAATACGTCTAACCCATCTTGTTCTGGTAAATAGTAATCTATAATTACACAATCAGGCTTTTGATCATAAAAAATATTGATACCTTTTTCAGCGTCCATCGCCACTAAAACCATTAAACCTGCTTCTTCTAAGGCACTTTTTAATACCGTCAGCATACTAATATCGTCTTCTATTAATAAAACAAGCTTGTCTTTTTCACCGTCAAATATATCTTCTTTTTCTAGCGAAGGGCATAAAATATCATTTTGTTGTTCGTTACTAAGGTCAATGATCGCAGAAAGCAATGTTGTCACATCTTCTATTTCCCAATAAGAAGAGTCATCCTCATCCATATTTTCTAGTAGACTATTAGCCACTTCTGACCATTCAGGCAATTCAATAGATGCTGCTGTTCCTTTAATCGAATGTAAAAAACGATAAATGTCTTTTCCTAACACTTTCTTTTCTTTAGACCATCGCGTCAACGTTTCATTCGTTCGCTTAAAAAGTAACTGTTGATATTTACTCACCTGTAAATCAATGCCCCTTTCACTTTAATGAATTTCATAATTTATTATTCTCGCCACTAAGATCAATATATAGTTGCGTGATGTGACTCATTTTGGTATTTATGAAATTCACTCACCTAACTGAGAATTTTTTATTGTGAAAAATTCGATTTTTCAAATTAGAAGTCGTAATATTCGACATCAATTTCAATTTACATTAAAATATTTGGTTATGCAATAAAATGTTACAGGGCATCTTAGGAAAATAGAATTATATACTTTTAGAAAGGAAACTTTCCTATCTAATTTTAATTTGATCGAGCTCTTCTAGAATTTCATTTTATGGTATTTCCATTCACGCTCTTGAAACGAAATAAGTTCACTAACTTTTGCGGTTGAATGTCTTAATTTTTCATATTTTAAACTCGGAGAAGGCGCTTGTGTCAACCGTA
>SKOL01000110.1 GCA_007120055.1 Anaerobacillus sp. | reverse complement strand
TTAACTTTTTATACTCAATGTTACGGTGATAATCTTTTTAACGATGTTCAATAAAGGTGTTCTTTTTTGACCGATTAGTCCAACGACTTCGGCCGTTAGTTGGATGATTAACATTAAAATAGCAGCAATCATAAAAGAAACAGATAAAGTGGCGGTTGAAAATAAAAGAGCTGCGCCCCCAAAAAAAGCACCATATAAATAAATAATTATTACCGAGGTTCGGTGGTCGACACCCATTGCAAGAATGCAGTGATGTAAATGAGACTTGTCAGGAGCAGAAATCTTCTGCTTATTTAAAACCCTCCTAACAATGGCAAAGAAAGTATCAAAAATAGGAACAGCAAGAATGATCACTGGAATAATAAAACTAAATAAAGTTACACTTTTTAAAAGACCCATGATTGAAATGATCGAAATACAGTACCCTAAAAATAACGATCCGGTGTCTCCCATAAATATCGTCGCTGGATAAAAATTATAAACTAAAAAACCTAGTGTGCTTCCGATCAATATTATACATAAACCAACAATGATAAGTTGGTTATTAATCAACGCCACAACCATAATTGAAAAAAGAGCAATGGTGGAAACACCAGCAGCTAATCCATCTAAACCATCTATTAAATTAATTGTATTTGTGATTGCCACGATCCAAAAGACTGTAAATATGTAGCTGAAAAAACCGAGATCAATTTGTCCGTCAAACGGCAAATTTAAAAACTCAATATTTAAACCTGATTGAACAACGATTAAAGCAGCGATTATTTGACCTGAAAACTTAATTGCAGGAGACAAGTTATATAAGTCATCGAAAAAACCAATTGCAATAATAATAAAGCCACCGATAAAAATATAAGGAACGTATTCTAATTTGGGGGCTAAATACAAATAGCCTACCACTGTTGCCAAAAAGATCGAAAGGCCACCGAGGCTCGGGATAATATTTTTATGTACTTTTCTATTATTCGGTCGATCGTATGCCCCTAATTTATTTGCTAATCGTTTTATGAAAGGGGTTATAATTAAAGAGACTATAAACGTCAATAAAAGCGCAATAATATAAGCATTCATACACAAACTCCTCTAAAAACATCCAAAAAATAGATAATCTCCTTATTAATCATGCCCCCAACACATGATAAATAAACAACATATCAAGTTCCCTGTTTTAAGGACAAGTAAAAAGTTTAAGGAAAATAAAAACGATTGTAAAAAGGGTCACCACTAACATGCCGTCAGGCCACTATAAAACGCTATGTAAAAAAAATAAAAAAATAGTCTACTATACTTATAAAATTCTCTTGTCAAATATGGTAGAATTAATTGGAAAATTATACTTTTTTGTTAGATTATAAAATGATGTGGCAGGTGGTGTTTTTTTGAGAAAGTTTTCACTAATGATTATGACTGTTTTTGTGGCTCTTTTTGTTTCTATGAGTTTTTATAACGATTCTGAAACAGTGTATGGTGAAAATAGTAAAGTTGCGGTTGGAAAAGTTACAGCAAGTGCCCTAAATGTCCGAAGTGAGCCGAAGCAAAACTCGCGCAGAATTGGAATTTTGTCAGAAGGGGCAACTGTTCAAATCGCAGAAGTAGATGTTAATAAAAATTGGTATAAAATTAGGTTTAATAATCAATGGGGATTTGTCCATAAAAACTATGTGATGATTACCGAAAATCATCGAAATAAACCTAGCAATTCAGTCGTAGGAAAAGGGGAAGTTACAGCAAGTACGTTAAATGTGAGGGCTGAACCGAATCAAAATTCGCGAAGAGTATCCGTATTACATCGTGGAACAATGATTGATATTTATGAAGTAGGGATTAATAGAAATTGGCTAAAAATAAAAGTGAACAACGAATGGGCCTACGTCCACGGAGATTTTGTCACTGTAACCGCCCAAACACCCCCTCCAGCTCCGAGGCCAACAAATCAAGTGGTCGGTCAAGGAACAGTTGCAGTAAATGCATTAAATGTACGAGCTGAAGCGAACCAAAGTTCAAGAAGGCTATCCGTTTTATCGCAAGGAACGAAGATTGATATTTATGAAAAAGGTGTAAATAAAGATTGGTTAAAAATAAAAGTGAACAACGAATGGGCCTACGTCCATGGAGATTTTGTTACTGTAACCGCAAAAACAAACAGCGCTACACCAACGCCAACAAATCAAGTGGTCGGTCAAGGAACAGTCGCAGTAAATGCATTAAATGTACGAGCTGAAGCTAACCAAAGTTCAAGAAGGCTATCCGTTTTATCGCAGGGAACGAAGATTGATATTTATGAAGTAGGTGTAAATAAAGATTGGTTAAAAATAAAGGTGAACAATGACTGGGCCTACGTCCATGGGGATTTCGTAAATATTAGCGGTAGTTTAACTAACGTTGATACTAAGAAGTTAGCAAACAAAGTGATTGTTGTTGATCCCGGTCATGGTGGTAGAGATCCTGGAGCTGTTGCTTTTGGCTTAAAAGAAAAAGATATCGTATTAGATGTATCTTTGATTTTACAAAAGAAGCTCGAGCAAGCAGGGGCGAAAGTTCATATGACAAGAACGAAAGACGTATATGTTTCTCTTGGTAACCGAGTACAGACTGTAAAAAAAGAAAATGCTGATATATTTTTAAGCCTCCACGTAAACTCAGCAGCTATCGCTTCGGCTCATGGAACTGAAACTTTCTGGAACCGTAACTTTCAAAGGTTTAACAGTCATTTGCTAGCAAATAGTGTTCAAGATAAGTTAGTCGATACACTAGGCACAAGAGATAGAGGTGTAAAAGAAGCAGGTTTTGAAATTATCAAATACACTCAAGTCCCGAGTGTGCTAATAGAACTCGGCTTTTTAACTAACCGTGCAGAAGCTGAAAAATTAGCTAATCGAATATATCAAGAGCAAGCAGCAGAAGCAATTGTTGCAGGATTAGTAGATTACTATAACAAAAACCAATAATTCAAAGGTATGGAAGGGCTTCTTATTTCCTCTCCTTCAACTAGAAACCATTTATTTTATGATAGAAGCAGGTGATAAGTAATGAAAGAATTAAAAGAATTGAAGTGGGGTTCGCCGATTAGTTTTGCGTGCATTGGGGTTTTTCTTATCGGACTTTCACTATTATTAGATACTATTTGGAAGTATTTCCTCAGTTTTGGCTAAGAGATGCGAAAGAGGGTGGGCCAAAAGTGTCTGACACACGCGTAAACTACTTTATATAGACAAAAAGGCTTTAATGTATGTCTATATGTAGGTGTGAAACGGTGTCTGGCACTTGTTTTGGCCCAACCTCTTTTTTGATTCATTGAATATTCAGCATTGTATTTTATGATGAACGTTTAATTAAATGACTATATAGTAACTCTATGAATTCGTCTATCATTTTTTCACATATCTCCTTAATAAAGAGCATACATTGTATAAACTACTATTGTGGAGATGAGGGACCTAATGACGAAAATAGTTATTAGCTTTATTATCATATTGGTCATAAACGTAGGATCTCAAGGAATAAAAAGTATTGAAGCAAAATCAGTAGAGATGACAAAATTCATGGTCTATCATGAGCCACTTCTTATTAATGATTCAGTAATGATAGAGAGAGGGACGGTAACAGTTAATGAAGCTAAGTACATTCATATCAATGGGTTAGCTCATTTTTTAGGGAGTGAGGTCAATTTTTCGGAAGATGTGATCACACTTGAGATTGAAGAAGAACAACTTTTTCGACTCGGGTTAAAGACTGCAGAAGCGATTTCTTATAAAGTTGAGATCGTATTTGATGAAGTTGTTGATGCATATGCAGCAATAATTATTGAAGATTCACCTAAACACGTTTTATTTTCAAAAAATAAGGAAGAAAAGCTCTATCCTGCCAGCACTACTAAGATCATGACGGCATTAGTTGCTTTAGAGTACGGTAATTTAGAAGACTTGGTGACGGTAAGTGAGGAAGTGACAACAATTCCATCGAATAGCTCAAAAGCAAAAATACGTCCCGGTGATGTTTTGACGCTAAAACAACTTTTATATGCGATGATGCTTCCTTCTGGAAATGATGCAGCTTTAGCAATTGCTGTTCATATTGCAGGCTCAGAAGAAAAATTTGCAACAATGATGAATGAAAAAGCAGTAGAAATAGGCGCGATAAATACAAACTTTGTCAATTCGCACGGCTATCACGATGAGAAGCAATTTACGACAGCACTAGATTTAGCGAAAATTTCGTATGTCGCTTCAAAAAAAGAGCACTTTTATCCGCTTGTAAGTACATTTAGTTATGAAGCCACTTATAAAAATAGCAATGACAGTACTGTTACAAGAACTTGGCGTGCAACCAACGAACATCTTAATCAAAACTCACCGTACTATTCATACAAAGTCATCGGAGGAAAAACGGGATTTACAACCCCATCAGGGCATACATTAGTAAGCTTTGCCGAGGAAGAAGGCTATAAATATATTACCGTCATCTTAAAAGGCGATCGCCATGCTCGCTATAATGATACAGAGCGGCTCATTGAACGTGCGGTTGAAATGCGCAGTGCTTATGATGAAGAACGAAAGGTGCGGGCAGACGTATTAAGGGAGACTTATTCTGTGATGTTAAATGGTGAAGAAATGATGTTTGATCAGTTAATAAACGTTGATAACGAGATTTACTTTCCTTTAGATGCTTTTGTGGCTCATAAAGAGGCTCATAAAAATGAAAAAGTCCGTGATACAAGATTGATGTTTATGCTTGATCAAATGTACGTACCGAATAAACACTTTTTTCGACATCAAGGGCAACTCTTTGTTCCGTACAAGTCACCATGGATTGCCTACCATATGGTGAAAACCTTTCATAATAGTGTAGATGCAGTAGATACAGAGCTCAGTAAAGTTGAAGTAGCAGGCGTGGAAAATACAGGAGCTAGTGACTAGAGAGGTAGCTTTATCTTTAATTTGAGGGGAGTAACAGAACGAGGGGTAAGGAGGCTAGAAGCTCAATACTCAACTACCCAGCCTCTTCCTCCAAATACTCCTGTTCACCTTTCGCTATTTCCGCTTGTCCGTTCGTTAAGTCGGTCATCCAGGCAGTAAACGCTTCTTCCTCACCACTGGCAACATACGTTTCAATTTCAACTTGTTCTAAGTAATGGATCTCTTTAATAAGATAACGGGACGAACGTAGTTCATTTTCAAGCTTGCCGAGCCACGTATAATCAACTGTCGTTTTAAAAATTTGCATTAACTTACGTTCAACAATCCCAGTTTCGTTTAACCCTTCGCTCGTTGCACTCCCGTAAGCACGAATTAAGCCACCAGCGCCAAGTTTAATCCCACCGAAATAACGCGTAACAACAACGACCGTATCTTTTAGACCACGTTTTTTAAGCACCTCAAGCATCGGTACACCTGCCGTTCCACTCGGCTCACCATCATCATTTGCTTTTTGAATTTGATCCCGTTCACCAATCATATAAGCCGAACAATTATGAGCAGCATCCCAATGCTTCTTTTTAATTTTTTCAATAAATGCTTGAGCCTCTTCTTCCGTAGTAACCCGTTCTATGTAAGCAATAAACCGCGACTTTTGTATCGTAATTTCATGTTCACCATACCCTTTAACCGTCAAATATGACGCTAACATATCAATTCCTCCTTTTGCTAAAAGGTGCCCACCTTTAATGGTGTCAGACACCAAAGAAAGTTCACTTTCTCCAACATTAAAGTAAATAAGTTGCTAAGAAATGCTCAATTAAAGAAAGGGAACTTTCCCGTAGCATCTTATTTACATAGTAGACACTTAAAAAGACAAAACCATGCATTTGTCCACGGGCGGTGTCAGACACCATTAAAGACATCACAACACCCAAAAAGAAATACACCGAAAGCCCCCCTTAAATTTAAAAATCAATACGTATGGGTAATGGGAGGCCTATTTATAGGTGAATTTTTACCAGCGGACGACAAGTCAATTGTAACATATTTGTGACATAACCCTTAAATTGTAACCTAGTAAATAAACATTTAAACACTAATAGTATGGTAGAATAGTAGTGATAGACAAAAATAGATTTTGATTTTCTAAATAATTAAGCCGACAATAGTCCACAGCGATCATACCAAAATTACTAAGACGCGGCCAATAAAATCAAATCGATGAAAACCTAAAATCAACAACTAGTAAAGTTTACCTACAGAATAATAGGTACTTAGTTTCTATTTTATACTCGTATTGTCTTGTACATTAAAATGGGGGACTAAAATGTCGAATAAAACAATGTTAGATGAAATTTTAAGCAAGATGATCGAAACGGTTAGTAACAGTAAAGAGCAAGTGTTTGAAATCACCGAGCAGTCCCGGAATGAGTACGCTCAACTACAAATTGAACTAGCCGACGTGCAAATGAAAGTAGCGAACGTGATCGATAATTACGATAAAACCGAACGTTTTGCTAGATTTGCGCGCAATCGATTATCTGAGGTAAGTAAACATTTTGATAAATACACAGACGAAGAAGTTCGCGACGCTTATGAGCAAGCGAATAACTTTCAAACAAAACTAGCGCTCCTCCGCCAAGAAGAACAACAATTAAGGCAGCGACGCGATCATATCGAACGCCGTTTAGTGGCAATCCAAGATACGATAAAAAAGGCAGAAGCGTTAGTCGGTCAAATTACAGTAGTGTTAAACTACTTAACGAGTGACCTTCAACAAGTCAATAATATGATTGAAGATGCCATGGAAATGCAAGAATTCGGTTTGAAAATTATTGAGGCACAAGAAGAAGAGCGAAAGCGCGTTTCAAGAGAAATTCATGACGGCCCAGCGCAAATGATGGCTAATGTTCTATTACGTTCGGAACTCGTCGAACGTATATACCGAGAAAATGGCGTTGAAGATGCCTTAAAAGAAATTCGTGATTTAAGAGGAATGGTGAAAAGCTCATTATCCGAAGTGAGACGAATTATTTACGACCTTCGCCCTATGGCACTTGATGACTTAGGGTTAATCCCTACTCTTAGTAAATACTTGAAAAACTTTCAAGAACATAGCGGAATGGAAATCATCTTCCGAAATCTAGGTAAAGAAGAACGACTGCCTTCAACGTTGGAAATTGCTGTTTTCCGTTTTGTACAAGAAGCTGTCCAAAATGCGTTCAAGCATGCTAACCCACGCGAAGTTCAAGTGAAAACGGAAATAAAGGCAACGAAAATTACGGTCATTATTAAAGATGACGGTAAAGGCTTTGACCAAAACGAGAAAAAAGAAGGTGCTTTCGGATTACTAGGCATGAAAGAACGAGTCAATATGCTGAAAGGTGAAATGAGGGTTGATTCAAAAATAAACAAAGGGACGCTCATTATGTTAATGATCCCAATTCATGCATAAATTAAGGAGGATTTAAAATGAACGCACAAGATAAAACGATTAAAATCGTCATTATCGACGATCACCAACTTTTTCGTGAAGGTGTAAAGCGAATTTTAGCGATGGAAAATAACTTTGACGTAGTCGCTGAAGGTGATGACGGTTCGGTCGCCACTCAACTCGTCGAACAGCATCAACCTGACGTCATTTTAATGGATATCAATATGCCAAAAGTGAATGGGGTAGAAGCAACGCGTCAACTGATTGCACAATACCCAGACGTGAAAGTTTTGATTCTTTCGATCCATGACGACGAAACATATGTGACGCACGTGTTAAAAACAGGAGCTGCAGGCTATCTATTAAAAGAAATGGACGCCGATTCTTTAATAGAAGCAGTCAAAGTTGTCGCGGATGGAGGAGCATACATTCATCCGAAAGTGACTCATAACTTAATTAATGAATACCGCCGCTTAGCAAACGACGACAAACCAGAAGCTGAAATTGGCTATCGTGAAGTTGAATTCCGTAAACCGTTACATATTTTGACGCGTCGCGAGTGCGAAGTGCTGCAACTTATGACGGACGGAAAAAGCAACCGCTCCATCGGTGAAATTTTATTCATTAGTGAAAAAACTGTGAAAAACCACGTTAGTAATATTTTACAAAAAATGAGCGTTAACGACCGTACTCAAGCCGTTGTTGAGGCGATTAAAAATGGTTGGGTGATGGTGAGATAATTTACAATTCATAATTTAAAATTATGAGGGTGAAGCTTCGAAGTGTTACTATCAACAATTGTGGATTTTGAATTGTAAATTTCACATTGAAATAGTGTCACTTCGAAGCGACGCTATCAACAATTGTGAATTTTGAATTGTAAATTTTACATTAAATAGGTTGTGGACTTTTTAACAGAGTTCTTGGTACTATAAACTATAGAGATAAACGAATATCGACAATGAGGGCTTGTGCAAATGCGTACAAGCTCTTCCTAAATTAAAAAGAGAAAAAGCGAGGAAACAAGATGAGTAAAATTGCCATCGTAACTGATAGTACGGCTTATATTCCACAGTCAGTCAGAGATGAACATGGAATAACAATGGTTCCTTTAAACGTAGTGTTTGGAAACGAATCATATAAAGAAGAAGTTGAAATTACAGCTTCTGATTTTTATGAAATGATGAAAAATGCCGAGCAGCTACCAAAAACATCACAACCGGCAATTGGATTATTTGGTATAGAGTTTGAGCGATTAGCAAAAGATCATGATCAAATTATTTCTATTCACCTTTCGAGTCAAATTAGTGGGACGTATCAATCCGCTGTCGCAGCCGGTGATATGGTTGAAGGCGTAGAAGTGTTTCCGTTTGATTCTGAAATTAGCTGCATGCCACAAGGATATTTCGTCCTTGAAGCTGCCAAGCTAGCGAAAGCAGGGAAAACAGCCCCTGAAATTATCGATCGACTTACAGAAATGAAACAAAACGTTCGTGCTTATTTTATGGCAGACGACTTAAGTCATTTACACCGCGGAGGACGCTTAAATGGCGCCCAACTTTTCGTTGGTAGCTTACTGCAAGTGAAGCCAGTTCTGCATTTTGAAGACGGAAAAATCGTCCCTTTTGAAAAAGTTAGAACAGCGAAAAAAGCCTTAAATCGCATTTTAAGCTTACTAGACGAAGATGCATCAAAAGGAAACCCAATTCAAATCGTCGTCATCCACGCCAATCGCGAAGAAAAAGCAGAACAACTTGCAAGTGAAATCCAAGATAAATATCCACATGCCAATGTTACCGTCAGCTACTTCGGCCCAGTCATCGGCACTCACCTCGGCGAGGGCAGCCTTGGAGTTGGATGGTTTAATTGTTAATTTAATTCACAATTGAAAATTTAGAATTTAAAATTGCTTGAGCTTTGCTTGGTTTGGGTATTTTAACTTATTCCTAGCTGTAGCTTAGTCCTTAGTATAAAAGCACACCATAAGGTGAGGAAAAATGTGAGTAGAACCTGTTGGCTTCTACTCCATTTTTTATTAAACGTGAGTCTTGCCTAGCAAATGTATACAATAATATAATAATTTGAGATAGGCAGCTACGAAGCGACGTCCACCACAACTCAAC
>SKOL01000366.1 GCA_007120055.1 Anaerobacillus sp. | reverse complement strand
ATTCCATAATAGCGAATCCAACCTTCTGAGATAAGTTCTTCAAACGCTTCAATCGTTTCGTCGATGGGGTCGCTGGTTGTACCCCCGTGTAGTTGATATAAATCAATATAATCTGTTTGCAGCCGGGCCACACTGTTTTTTACGGCTTCTTTAATATATCGTTTTGTCGGATTCCACTTCCAACTATCTTTAGTCTCGTTCCATTCATTCCCTCCTTTCGTTGCTATAATCATATCGTTTCGCTTCCCTTTTGACGCTTTACCTAAAAGTTGTTCATTTTTTCCAAATTGATATAAATCGGCAGTGTCAAAATAATTAATACCGGAATCAATCGCTTTATGGATAATATATTCGCTTTCGATGTGGTTAGGATCTAATGACATACACCCTAAACCAATCGCTGAAGCATATAAGTTTGAATGACCAATTTTTCTCTTTTGCATTTTATTCCCTCCGTAACACAAATCTAGTATTACAATAACAATGATAAACGTTGATATCAATTATCGAAGGTTAAATAGTTGCCGACAGGAAATAATGTTTTGTAGAAAAGTTGGACAGTTGGGTAGTGATTAGCTGGAAAGTTGAAAGTTGGAAAGTGAGAAAGGAAAGACCAAGAATTTTACATGTTAGATAGGTGACGTCATGCCGCCATGAGAGTTTTGTATTAAAAAAAGTAGGGCAATTTTCTGAACAAGCCTCTAAAACTCGTTAGAGTTTTACAGCGAAGAGAAGGAAAGCACTCGCCTTTTCCATCCTAGATGGTGACGGTTACCGTTACCGTCATGAACATTTGTATGAAAATAAAAACTTTTGCTGGGTGAGGAGAACCGAATATGTATATAGAAAAAAAAGTTATTGTCGAAGAAATATTGTATGAAGACGAAGAAATTCAATTACTAAAAACTTCAGCAAGTGCCAATAAAGCGATGTTATATTTACACATCACTCCGAGAGCAGAGGTTAATGATGAAATCATTGTCAATGTTACTTCAACAGAGTTGAAACTTGGTACTGGTGGAATGGATATCGTAACAAATGTTATCCGATCATTACCCAAAGAGGATTTTGCACCAAATGGTCATATAATGAAAGCTCGTTACTTACCTAATCAATTGAGTGTGTTAGCTGTTGAAGCGCAAGAAAGTAAGTATCATGATTTATTTACGAAGGGATTTTCTTTAAATGGTAAAAATATATTAATAGGAGAGCTACATAGTATGATCCCCATTTGCTTTTGGGCGATGGATTTCTTAAAAAAAGATGGAAATATGGTAGTGATCATAAGTGATGAAGCAAGCATTCCGTTAACTGTTAGTAACCACATTCGAACACTAAAAAAAGACAAGCGCTTTTCAACGATAACGATCGGTCAAGCTTTCGGCGGGACATATGAAGCGATAAATCTACAAACAGCTTTGCAATTTGCTAGTGATAAATTACATGGAGATATCATTTTTGTGACGTTAGGACCGGGAGTTGTAGGATCTGGAACGTATTACGGTTTTAGCGGTATTGAACAAGCGTCTTGGGCTAATATTATTGGTCGTTTAAATGGTGTTCCTGTATGGATTCCAAGACTTTCAGAAACAGACGAGCGTAAGCGCCATCAAGGAATAAGCCACCATACGTATACACCATTAACCGAGTTTACATACACGAAAAGCGTTTTACCTTTACCTACGATTACAGGTCGTATGATCAAAAAAATAAACAAACAAGTTGAAGAAATCCAAAAACAACATTCTGTTCAATGGATGGCAATAGAGCCTCTGGAACAAGTAATTAATCATTGCTTAATTAGTAGCCCTGTTCCACTTAAGACGATGGGCAAACAATATGAAGATGACCCTATCTTCTTTTTAGGTGTTGCAAGTGCTATGAAATGGATCATTGAAAATAATTAACGTTTAGGACTTTGGCTATCAATCCACTCTTGGACAGTTGTGTATTTGTTCATATATTTTTTTAATAAATATTTAATTTGCCATGCTTTACCTACTAACGTTACACGTTGTTCTTGAATATAAATTTTCATTATTTATCGACTCCCTTCACGTTTTCCCTTTTGGGGGACAAGCTATGTTAAACTTTATGAAGGCGTTATTAAGTTTAGTACATCATTTTTTAATTTATTTGAGGAGTGTTCTATAAATGGAGAAAAAGTTATTTGAAAAGACGATATCTGAAAAGACAATATTTAATGGAAGAATTATTGATCTTGTGCTTAAGGATGTAGAGTTACCAGATGGAAAAACGAGCAAACGTGAAATTATTAACCACCCGGGGGCCGTTGCAATTATTGCCGTTACAGAAAGTAAAAAAATCGTTTTAATTAAGCAGTTTCGTAAACCTCTTGAAAAAACGATCATTGAAATTCCAGCTGGAAAGTTAGAAAAAGGGGAAGATCCACTAAAGTGTGCGAAACGAGAACTAGAAGAGGAAACGGGTTACAAACCAAAAGAAATTGAGGCAGTAACCTCTTTTTATACTTCACCAGGTTTTGCAGATGAACTAGTACACATATATTTCACTGATAAACTTGAATTAGGAGAAGTAAACCGAGATGATGATGAATTTTTAGATGTGTTAGAAGTTACATTAGAGGAAGCAGAAGCACTTATTGAGAAACAATTAATTCATGATGCAAAAACAGTTTATGCGATCCAGTACTTAAAGTTAAAAGGTGGCTTGTTGTAAAGTGACTTGTTTACAGTCTTTTTTTGTTGATTTACATATACATCTAGGAGCGACGGATACTGGGAAACCAGTTAAAATTACCGCGAGCAAATCATTAACATTAGAAAGTGTGTTAAATGAATCAGCAGATGTAAAAGGGCTTGATTTAATTGGGATTATCGATTGTCATGTCCCAGAAATATTAGAACAAATTGAAGAGTTAATACGTATAGGTGAGCTCGTTGAAAATAAACAAGGTGGACTTTATTATAAAAAGAAAATAAGCTTTATATTAGGTTCTGAAATAGAAATTTATGATCGTAGTTGTAAAGGCCCGATTCATGTACTCGTTTATTTTCCTTATGTTAGTGCCATGAAAGAGTTTTCCCGTTGGTTTTCTATGAGGGTGAAAAATATTAGTTTAAGTTCGCAACGTATGTACGAGGAAGGGGTAACTTTACAAAAGAAAGTAAAGGAACTTGGTGGCTTATTTATTCCAGCTCACGTATTTACTCCGTTCAAAAGCTTATTCGGAAAAGGAGTAATAAAGAGCTTGTCTGAAGTGTTTATCCCAGAACTCATTGATGCGGTTGAGCTAGGTTTAAGTTCAGATACAAATATGGCCGACAATATCGTTGAACTACATACTTATACATATTTAACAAATTCTGATGCTCATTCTTTAGCGAAGATTGCCCGTGAATATCAAAAAATAAAGATGGAACAACCAAGTTTCGATGAGTTAGTGAAAGCATTAAAGGGCGAGGGTGAGAGAGGGATTCAATGTAATTATGGTCTTGATCCTCGCCTTGGGAAATATTATGAAACGACATGTGAAAGTTGCTTTTATCATATACAAAATGAAGAAGTGTGCCCTAATTGTGGACACCGCCATTTCGTTAAAGGAGTTGCAACAAGGATTAAAGAATTATCAATGAACAAGGGTGAAGATGTTCATGATAAACGAAGTCGTCCACCTTATGTGCATCAAGTTCCGTTACAGTTCATACCTAAACTAGGACCGAAAACATTAGAGAAGCTTCGAGATTATTTTAAGACAGATATGAATATCATTCATAATGCTTCAAAAGAACAACTACAAAAGATAGTTTCTTCAAAAATTGCCGATTATATATTAAAAGCTAGAGAAGGTAGACTTTCCGTGAACACTGGTGGAGGTGGTAAGTACGGCAAAGTAAAGGGAAATTAGTTAGTTGGCAAGGCTCCTAAAAATCGTTTTCTATTAAGTGAATTTCATAATTACCAAAAATGAGCCACATCACGCAATATATATTGATCTTAGTGGCGAGAATAATGAATTATGAAATTCATTAAATTGGCATAGAGGACGTTTTTTTTTCATAGAGTGTAATAGAGAGTATGGGTTATTACATTTATGAGGAGGAGAACGATGAAAAGAAGGCCAAATGGAATTGGACAAGTGATTGCATTTCATATTGAAGAAAATCGTTCAATTTATATATTTACAACTGTTTTATTTTTAATGGGGATTATATTTGGGGCAATTATCGTAAATAGCTTATCTCTTGGGCAGAGACATGATTTGCATATATATTTAAACCAATTTTTTGGACAAGTAGCCGAAGGGCAGTTTGCAGATTCGGCAGCTATGTTTGCACAAAGTTTTGCTCACTATATGAAATATATCGGACTAATGTGGGTTTTAGGACTTACAATAATAGGGCTACCGGTTATTTTAATCTTATTGTTTATCAAAGGAGTAGTCGTTGGTTTTACTGTAGGGTTTTTAGTGAATCAACTAGGAATGAATGGATTTCTACTTTCGTTTGCTTCAGTGATGCCACAAAATTTTATTTTAGTACCTGCTTTTATCATTGTTTCTACGGCATCCGTAGCATTTTCCTTGAAAATGGTAAGACATCAATTTATTAAAAGAAGCCATGAACCAATATTTCAATCGTTTTTACGTTATTCCGCTTTAGTTGTTTGTATTGGCGCGGTTTTAGCGGTTGCTTCTGCTTTTGAAGCTTATATTTCACCAAACTTAATGAGAATGGTAGTCACTTGGATGTAAATTATATATAGTTTTGTTTTGTAATTATTATAAAGTAATTATTGTAATGATTTTAATTTGACCCCTTTTTAATTATTGAGTATAATTAACCTACGTAATCGGCTTTCGGGAGGGGCAAAAGAGTATGGAAAAAAGGATTGAACGCATAAAAAAACAGTTGCATTCTCAAAGCTATAAGCTTACTCCGCAACGAGAGGCGACAGTTCGAGTACTATTAGAACATGAAGAAGACCATTTAAGTGCGGAAGATGTTTATTTATTAGTAAAAGAAAAGTCGCCTGAAATTGGCTTAGCTACTGTCTATCGAACGTTAGAGCTATTAAGTGAGTTAAAAGTAGTTGATAAAATCAACTTTGGTGATGGAGTATCTCGATACGATTTACGCCAAGAAGGTGCAACTCACTTTCACCATCACTTAGTATGTATCGAGTGTGGTTCTGTTGATGAAATTCAAGAGGACTTATTAGGTGAGGTAGAAAAGGTTGTAGAGAAGAGCTGGAACTTTAAAATAAAAGATCATCGACTAACTTTTCATGGAATATGTAGTCGTTGTCAAGAGAATAAACCATCGGAACCTTCCTAAAGTGATGAACTTAGGAAGGTTTTTTGTTAAGAATTTTTAGGAAATGGTATAGAGCTTCTGTTTTTTGGCATATCTTGTACTATTGAAGATATTTAGGAGGCTAATCAATGTTTAAAAATTTTTTCACATTAGCTTGGGACACATTTCGAGTGTTTCTCTTATTTCTAGGGTGCACGTTATTGTTTTATTATGGTATTCTATGGGTGAGTCAGGAATATGAAAGTTACCATCGCTATGATGAACCGAAGGGAAGAGCGGTAAAAGTCGTTCAGATGGAGGAACCGCAACAATCTTCAGGTATGTTAGATCGACTGATGTTCTTTTATCATTTTGGGGAGTAATAGGTACATTTATAGGGAGTTTGGAGATGAAAAATCAAATAGAAGATTTTCTTCAATTTATTAGTATTGAAAAAGGATTATCTGAGAATACTGCTCTTTCTTATCGAAGAGACTTAGAGAAATATACACGCTATTTAATGAAAGTAGAACAACTAACATCTTTAAAGGATGTCACACAAACAGTCATCATGAATTATTTATATTATTTAAAAGAAAAGGGAAGGGCTACTACTACGATTGCTAGGACGACCGCTTCGATTCGTTCTTTTCATCGATTTCTTATTAGGGAAAGAATAACGATTGATGACCCTTCTATACATATTGAAACCCCGAAGCAGGAGCGGAGATTACCGAAAGTTTTGACGACAGAAGAGGTTGAAGTTCTTTTGAAAGTTCCTAAAACTAATTCTGCTTTTGATATTAGAAATAAAGCAATGTTGGAATTGCTTTATGCTACGGGAATCCGTGTGTCGGAACTTTGTACATTAAAAATTACTGATATACATCTAGAGATGGGGTTTATCCGTTGTTTCGGCAAAGGAAATAAAGAGAGGGTTATTCCGGTAGGAAAGTTGGCTACTGAGGCTTTAGAAAAGTACATGAACAAATCGAGAGCTGAATTAATGAAAACGAAGAAACATGATTTTTTATTCGTAAATCACCATGGTGAGGGTTTGTCTAGACAAGGCTTCTGGAAAATTTTAAAAAAAATAAGTAAAGAGGCAATGATTGAGAAGGAACTAACTCCACACACGTTACGTCATTCTTTTGCTACGCATTTATTAGAAAATGGTGCGGATATAACAGCCATTCAGGAAATGTTAGGTCATGCTGATATTTCAACAACACAAATTTATAAGCATGTAACGAAAATAAGGTTAAAAGAAGTATACGCTAATTTTCATCCACGAGCATAATATTTAAGAACTGTCACAAAATTGTTTGACACAACAAGTTACTACTAAATATGGGCGTCTAGATTTAGCCTCTGTCTATATTTAGATGCCTAACGGCGTCTGACATTTTTTTAGGGCAGTCTTTTAATATAAAGGAGGTTGTCAGACCTCTTACATCTCTTGTATAATAAAAGTTGTTTCCGTTATCAACAATTAAATTATGCATATTCGGGAATAGTAATGTTGTAAAATAAAAGAAAGATTACGCAAGAGAGTTTAGGAGGTATAATAATGACAAAAAATTACGATTATAAACGAATTTTTTTAGTTGTACTGGATTCTGTCGGAATAGGCGAGGCGCCAGATGCCGATAAATTTGGTGATACAGGAGCTAACACACTTGGTCACATTGCCGAAAAGATGGACGGTTTACATATGCCGAATATGGAGAAGTTGGGCTTAGGAAAACTTGGTCAATTTAATGGTATTGAAAATGTCCAAGCTCCTTTAGCTCATTACGGAAAAATGGAGGAAGCGTCTAACGGTAAGGACACGATGACTGGCCATTGGGAAATTATGGGTCTTTACATTGATACCCCTTTTAGAACTTTTCCAGACGGATTTCCACAAGAATTAATTGGTGAATTAGAAGAAAAGTCAGGTAGAAAAATTATTGGTAATAAGCCTGCATCAGGAACTGAAATTTTAGATGAATTAGCAGAAGAACATGTAAATACCGGGGCATTAATTGTCTATACTTCAGCAGATTCTGTCTTACAAATTGCTGCACATGAAGATGTAGTTCCGCTTGAGGAATTATATAATATTTGTAAAATTGCAAGAGAATTAACTTTAGATGAAAAATATATGGTTGGCCGAATTATCGCTAGACCGTTTGTAGGAGAACCAGGTGCTTGGAAGAGAACGCCAAATCGTCATGACTATGCACTAAAACCGTTTGATCGTACGGTTATGAACGAGTTAAAAGATGCAAATTACGATAGCTTAGCGATAGGGAAAATATCAGATATTTATGACGGTGAAGGAATTACGGAAGCGCTTAGAACGACTTCGAACATGGATGGTATGGATAAGTTAATTGAAACGTTAGAAATGGATTTTACAGGAATAAGTTTTTTAAATTTAGTTGATTTTGATGCAATCTATGGACACCGCCGCGATCCTATAGGCTATGGGAAAGCTTTAGAAGAATATGACAAGCGTCTTCCAGAAGTTTTTGATAAGCTTCAAGAAGGTGATTTACTTATTATTACAGCTGATCATGGAAATGACCCTGTTCATCATGGTACTGATCACACGAGAGAGTATGTACCACTTATCGTATTTGATAAAGATCAACAGGAACCTAAAGACTTAGGAGTAAGAAAAACTTTTGCTGATATTGGAGCAACAGTTGCTGATAACTTTAATGTAAAGATGCCTCAATATGGTAAAAGCTTTTTAGAAAATTTAAAGTAAAGGGGAAGTGAGAAAATGAATAACACTGTAGCTTATTTAAGAGAAAAATTGTCATTTCAACCTGAGATTGGTCTAATTTTAGGTTCAGGACTCGGAGTTTTGGCGGACGAAATCGAAAATCCATTAAGGATTCCTTATAATGAAATTCCGGATTTTCCTGTTTCGACCGTAGAAGGTCATGAGGGTGAACTCGTTATTGGTACTTTAAAAGGAAAAAATGTAATTACGATGAAAGGGCGTTTTCATTTTTACGAAGGTTATTCTTTGGAAAAGGTAACTTTTCCGGTTAGAGTAATGAAAGAGTTAGGTGTGAAAAGCTTAATTGTCACTAACGCTGCAGGTGGGGTGAATGAAAGTTTTACACCAGGAGATTTAATGATCATTAATGATCATATTAATAATACAGGGACGAATCCCCTTATTGGTCCAAATGACCCGAAACAAGGTGTACGTTTCCCGGATATGTCAACGGCATATAGCAAAAGGTATATTGAATTAGCTAAAAGTGTAGCTGGAAAAATTAATATCCCTCTACAAGAAGGTGTTTATGTTGGGAATACAGGACCTTCTTATGAAACCCCTGCCGAAATTCGTATGCTTCGTACAATAGGTGGAGATGCAGTCGGTATGTCAACGGTTCCGGAGGTTATTGTAGCGCGACATAGCGATATAGAAGTGTTAGGGATTTCTTGTATTTCAAATATGGCTGCAGGAATACTAGATCAGCCGTTAACTCATGATGAAGTGATGGAAACAACAGAAAAAGTAAAAGCTAACTTCTTAACTTTCGTAAAAGAAATTGTCAAAGAAATGAACTAATAATGAACTAATTGGGAGAGTGTGTATAGTGGAAAAAATATTAGAAAAAGCAAAACAAACCGTTGAATTTTTAAAAAAAGAAATTAATGTGACACCAGAAATTGGTCTAATCCTTGGTTCTGGATTAGGTGAATTAGCTGATGAGATCGAAGAACGTGTAGCAATTCCTTATGAAAAAATTCCTAACTTTCCTACATCTACTGTAGAGGGTCATGCAGGGCAACTCGTCATTGGAAAACTAAATGGCAAAGCAGTTGTAGCGATGCAAGGAAGGTTTCATTATTATGAAGGATATTCAATGCAAGAAGTAACTTTTCCGGTCCGTGTAATGAAATTGTTAGGGGTATCGAAAATGATTGTCACTAATGCTTGTGGTGGCATGAATTCAGACTTTGCTCCTGGAGACTTAATGATTATTACAGACCACCTTAACATGACAGGAGACAATCCCCTTATTGGTCCAAATTACGGGGATTTCGGTCCTCGTTTCCCAGATATGAGTACAGCGTATACTCGTGAATACATACCAGTTCTTGAAGAAGTAGCAACAAGTGTAGGGATTAACCTACAAAAAGGTGTTTATGCAGCTGTTTCTGGGCCAACATATATGACAGGTGCCGAACT
>SKOL01000303.1 GCA_007120055.1 Anaerobacillus sp. | reverse complement strand
CTGTATAGTCAAGAGACATATAATAATTAATATCTTTAACTTTTACGTTTGACATGACTCCACTCTCCTTAGATTTCGTTAATTCTGCTTAAAATATCTTCTATGTAAGAGATTTTTAAAGGATTTTCTTCTTTTAAAACCATTTAATCACCTGCATCATTTCGGAAATGCCTGTGAGAACCCTTTTTTCTTACTAATATGTAACCAAAATGATTAAGAACCTTTGCTGCATCTGCATACCGTATTCCTCTAGGTTGAGTTTTCAAATTTTCTATAATCTTTTCAACACTAGCCACTTCAGCACATCTTTATAATATAGTATCACATTTAGTACCATTATAACCTTTTTATGTTGAAAAATATATATAAAGTTGTATAAAAAGTTCTTAGCAGTCCTCTAGTGATTCTCCCCAAGCGGACAGGGGACTTAAGTTAAATGTCTAGCACATAACTTTCCAGTTTTAAACCGAAACAAAGGTTTTCCTCAACTTCTGTCGAATATGTGACACTGTTCCATTATTTGGAGAAAATAGTGATAAAAATAAAATGTAGAACTGGTATTAATAAATTTCATCATTCAAGATTATCGCCATTAATGAACTATATATAGTTACGTTAACTTACTCGTAACAACAAATAGATTGATATCGCTCAATTTCAGTAATAACGTGTCGATTACGAGTTATAATAATTTCTATTTTATGCTTTCCGTGAAACATTTCTGTGAAACAAGAAATTTCGGGGAGTGACAGGCATGAAAAAATTCCAGAAGAAATAAAAAATAAATTGGGGAAGTAGTAGTATGAAACTCCTTTGGAGAAACTCGGCAATTTGGCAGGAGCAGATGAGCGAACTACTGCTTCCTCACTCAGGTGGATAATTATAGAAAACAGCAACCATTCTACTGGTAAAGGAAATGGTTGCTGTTTTTTTTGCACATTGAAAAGGTGTTAAAGTAAGTGTAAATCAATTTTCGCACTTTAGTAATCACTGAAATGTAGACTTTAAATGACAGGCTAATTGGATTTTTAATAAATCTTCCTTATTATTGAAGTCTATATTTAATAGTTCTTCAATTTTTTTTAGGCGTTGATATAATGTATTGATGTGAATATGGAGTTGTTCAGCAGTTTGTCCGGCTGAACGATTAGAATTTATATAATGAATTACGGTTTTTTCTAATTCTTTGTTTTTATCTATTAAGAGTTCTGAAAATGTGTCGTTAAGAAAATCTTCAATTTCTTGTGAAGAATGATTTAAAAATAAGCGATTTAAACCTATATCTCGATAATGGATGATGCCTGGTTGATTTCGATTGATTAAATATGACAATGCTTTTTGCGCTTCGTTATGGCTTTTTCTTATATACTCAATACCTTTGTATGAAGAGCTTACTCCAATACTAAAACGTACCCCATCATTGTTAAGCCAATCTTTTTGTATACTGTGAAATTTGTTACTTAATTCCGAATCAACGGCTTCCTGTGAAGAAGAAAGAATAGTAATCTTATCGTAATTACCAAAAATCATAGTGTGAAAATGCTGGAGATCGTATTTCATTTTTGAAACTAGTTGCTGTATTTGTGCTTCGAGCACTTGTAGATCACGATATTCAGAGATTTGTAAAATAGAAACTGTTATATATGAAGAAATATCAATTCCTATTTTTTTCGCTTTTTCGGTTAAAGTTTCATTGTCTATACTTTCAAGTAGCTCGTTGAAGTTCTCTTGCGTCTTTTTATAATAAGTTTCAATTAACGTTTGTTTTTTGATAAACTCTAATGTTAATAAACTTCCACCTTGTTCAATGGTGATTTTATGAAAATTCGATATTTTATCTAATAAAGTCACGATTAAACAACCTAGAAATACACTCCCATTAAAAATTGGATAAAGATAGTAGCGGCTTTTCTGTTTATGACAAATATCTATATAAAGTGGATAACGTTTATTGGAAAATATTTTTTTGATTTCAAACAAACTAAATAAAGGATTATTGGTTTTATTTGAATAAAACTTTTCTTCTAAAGTGTCAAAATAAGCGATCGGTAAGTCGGTGATTTTATTAAGTTCCGAAATAATTGCATTGACCCCTTTATTTTCTAAGGAGATTTTCATTAATGTTTTATGTATATCATTTCTACGTTGAAGGCTTTCATTTTTTTGAGCTAAACTTAGGCTAAGATTTGTAATCTCTTTAAAATTATCATTTAATTCTTTGAATAGGCGTGCGTTTTGGATTGCAATTGCAGCCTGAGCTGCAAGGCCTTCTAGTAGGCGCAAATCATAACTATTGATTTTTTGTGAGACATGAAGTTGGTGGAGTGTCATTACCCCGATCGTCTTCCCCTCGATAGAAACAGGTACTGAAATAATTGCTTTAAAAGTATTGATGGCTTTTAGAACATCTTTGTTCGTAGATGCGACAAGATGATTGAAATTTTCTTCAGAAATTTTCTGCTTATAAACTTCATTTATCACTTCTTCAGTAGAGTTATATATGTGTGCTTTTCCCACTTTGAAGACTTTTCCTGAGATAGATTCACCCGGTTTTACTTTGAAGTTTAAAATGTTTTTATTGAAGCCGACATAGGCTTTAGGAATGAGCATGTCAAGCTTTTCGTCGTATAGAAGTAAAAAGCCGGCATTACCAGTAGGTATTATTTTAAGTGCATTTTTAATTATTTTTACTAAAACATCATCAAGATCAAGAGACGAAGTAATAGAACGTATTCCTTGAACCATCGTTTCTAGTTCAATATCCTTCGTTTTAATTATGTCATTATAATACCATTGATAAAAATAATGATGTAAATGTTCAAGTTCATTTTCAGTAAAGTTAAATTCATTATTTAAAATACATATCGTCACAAGGAAGTTATTTGGATAAATAAATATAAAGGTTACAGTTTGCTCATCCTTAGTGGTTGTATACTTTTGCTTCCCCTTATTGTAACTGCTGAATGATGAACCAGAGGGGATTTGGATATTATTCATTCTATTACTTAGAGCTATACATTGTTTTTTAGTGTTTTGGTCAATGGTGCTAATTTGAAAAGGTAAACCTGTTAGTTTTTGTTTTAAGAAATCTGGAAGTTTTTTGAAATTGTATTCCATTTTTATCCCCCTCATGTGGAAACATACATAATCGTTGGTTGAATTATGTAAATGATTACATTGTAGTGTAGTTGTCTTAAATGTATACTATTTTTAATAGTTTGAAAATACCAAATATTAAATTAATACAATTAATTTGAATGGTTTTGTAACCGGTTTCAACTTAATGATTTTTTGTGGAAGGAGAGGAGTCATAAAAGAGTAAGAATAAATTCAACATAAATTTTACAAGGGGGAGATAAGATGTTAGGAATCGTTGGTGTAATTGTAGCTATTATTTTATTAATTATTTTAGCTTACAAAGGGTGGAATATCATCCCGGCTTCACTTTTCTGCTCACTGATTGTTATATTGACAAACAGTGCAGATATTTGGGAATCATTCGCTGTTAATTATGTAAATGGTTTTGTATTTTTTGCAGGGACTTTTTTCCTTATTTTTGTACTTGGTGCACTTTTTGGTCAAGTCATGGGGGATAGTGGATCCGCAAATTCTGTGTCACTAAAATTACTAGATATATTTGGTGAGAAAAGAGCAATTTTAGTAGTTGCTTTAGCAACATCTGTTTTGACATATGGTGGGGTAAATGTATTTATTGTTATTTTCACTGTTTACCCACTAGCCCTAATTTTGTTTAAAGCAGCTAATCTACCTAAAAGGTTAATTTTAGCATCAATTGCCATTGGGGCAGGTACCTTTACGATGACAGCTTTACCTGGTTCACCAGCTATTCAGAACCTTATCCCTACCACACTACTAGGTACAACAGCTACTGCTGCTCCGGTTATGGGGATTGTTGCATCAATAATTATATTTTTTGGTGGAATATGGTATGTCGAGAGTCAAGCAAAGAAAGCAAGAGCTAACAAGGAGGAGTTTGTTCCAGGCCCGAGAGACAATATGGATAAACTTTCGATAGATGGAACTGATAAACTACCTCATTGGTTATTATCTTTATTACCTTTAATGGTTGTAATCGTTACAATAATCGTGCTTAGAGGAAGAATTGATGCTCTTTATAGTGTTGCGATTGCCCTTAGTATGGGTATTGTTTTGACCTATATTTTCAATTGGAAGCGGATTAAAAACCCTGTGAAATCATTAAATGATGGTTGTGTTAATAGCATTATTCCGTTAATTAACACTGCTGCAATTGTAGGATTTGGGTTTGTTGTACAAAATGTTCCAGCTTTCCAATCATTCGTGAACTATGCATTAAGTTTACCTTTCGATCCTTTAATTTCTGCAGCGGTTGCTGTAAATATTGTAGCTGGGATTACAGGTTCAGCTAGTGGTGGATTAGCGATTTTTATGGAAACAATGGGACCTGCATTATTAAGTACTGGAGTGAACCCAGAAGCTTTACACAGAATTGCTTCGATTGCCTCTGGTGGACTTGATTCATTGCCACACTCCGGTGCTGTCATAACAATGTTAACAGTGATGGGATTGACTCACAAAGAGGCATATAAAGATTTAGGGGTCGTAGCTTGTATCATACCGATCATCGCGCTAATTGTTGCAGTATTTATCGGGATGCTATTTTACTAAATGATTCCCTCTAAAGAATTCATTCGTTGATTAATGAGTGTTTTTAACGGCCTGGGGATGTTGAGGAGGAGTACTATGAGATTTGAGAATAAAGTGGCGATTATTACTGGTGCAGCGCAAGGCATTGGAAAGGCTTCAGCATTAAAGTTAGCTGAACAAGGATGTAAAATAGTCATCGCTGATCTCAGTGATAACTCAAAAGATGTAGTGAATGAAATTGTGGAATTAGGAAGTGAAGCTATTGATTTTAAATGTAATGTGACTGACAGAGAAAATGTCAGGCAATTACTTAAAGAAACTCACAACTACTTTGGTCAAATCGATATTTTGGTTAATAATGCAGGAATTACAAGAGATGCTCAAATTATGAAAATGACTGATGAAGAGTGGGATGCAGTGTTAGATGTGAATTTAAAATCAATGTTTATAACAATCCAAGAGTCACTTAAATATATGGTTCCTAGAAATTATGGGCGTATTGTCAACATTTCCTCAGCTGCCGGGCAAATGGGGAACTTTGGTCAGGCTAATTATTCAGCAGCAAAAGGCGGGGTAATTAGTCTAACAAAAACATTATCAAAGGAGTTAAGTAGTCAAGGGATCACAATTAATGCGATAGCACCAGGTTTTGTTACTACGGAAATGATGCTAGAAGTCCCTGAGGAAATACGGAAAAAAATCACGAAGATGATTCCAATGCAAAGAGGTGCAACTCCGGAAGAAATCGCCAATGGAATTGCCTTTTTAGCATCAGATGACTCCTCTTATATAACTGGTCAATGTCTAAATATTAATGGTGGATTATACGTATAAATCTATTCTAGAAGTTTACTTGAGTTCTCTTATGTGAGTGAATTTCATAATTACCAAAAACGAGCCACATCACGCAATATATAGTTTGCGAATGATTTTAGCGCAACTATATATTGATCTTAGTGGCGAAAATCATGAATTATGAAATTCATTAAAGTAGAAAGGAGATTGTCATGAATTTATATACTAATCTTTCAAATGCGATGAAAAGGTTTCCGGAAAAAGAAGCGTATACATTTATGGATGAAAGTACAACATTTCAGGAACTAGATATTAAGGTTAATAAATTTGCTCATAGTTTAGCGCTACAAGGAATAGGAAAGGGAGATACCATAGCATTACTGTTAGGAAACACACCTAATTTTATCATTGCCTATTATGGTGCTCTTAGTGTCGGAGCCCAGGTTTTACCGGTAAATCCGACGTTTACATCTCGTGAAATTATTTTTATCCTTTCAGACAGTAAGGCAAAAGGAGTAGTTGCTGAGGCGAGCTTACAATCGGCTTTTAACGAAATTAAACAAGACCTTTCATTTTTAGATTTCATTGTGTATACACAACCTTTAGAAAACGAATTGTCAATTAGTAATTTCCTAGATAATGATGTAGTTGATTATAAAGGCCCAATAGTCGAAGAAGATGATGTTGCGATTATTTTATACACTTCAGGTACGACGGGTGATCCGAAAGGGGTCATGTTAACTCATAAAAATATGCATTCTAACGCGCTAGCTTGTGTTGAACTATTTGAATTAACACCTGAAGATAGAGTAATAACAGTTCTGCCAATTTTTCATGTTTTTTGTATGACTGTATGTATGAATGCTTCAATATTATCAGGAGCTACAATGCTCATATTGCAAAAATTTAGTCCGAACGAAGTGATTGAAACTATTAGTAAGTACAAAGCCACAGTGTTTGCAGGGGTACCAACGATGTACAACTTTTTACTGCAAGTATCGACTGATTCAGAAAAATTTAGTTCATTAAGATTCTGTGTTTCGGGTGGCGCTGCCTTACCAGTGGCAGTGATTAATGGTTTTAAAGAGCATACAGGCATTCAAATCCAGGAAGGTTACGGATTGAGTGAATCTGCACCAGTAACGGCATTTAACCCACTAAGGGGAGTGTGTAAACCAGGTTCGATTGGCGTAAATATTCCATTTGTAGAAAATAAAGTAGTTGATATGAATGGTCAAGAAGTACCGGTAGGTGAAATTGGTGAATTAATTGTTAAGGGACCGAATGTAATGAAAGGGTATTTAAATAAGCCAGAGGAAACAAAAAGAGCACTAAAAGACGGCTGGCTATATACAGGGGACATGGCAAAAATGGACGAAGATGGCTATTTTTATATCATTGACCGAAAGAAAGACATGATTATTGTAGGGGGGTTCAATGTTTATCCAAGAGAAATAGAAGAAGTCTTATATGATCATCCAGATATAGTGGAAGCAGGGGTCATTGGCATACCAGATGAGAGTTATGGTGAAGCAGTAAAAGCATTTATAGTATCGAAAAACAAAAATCTTCATGAAGAAGATGTAAGAGAATACTTAAAAGATAAACTAGTCAAATATAAGCAGCCAAAATATATTGAATTTCTTGACGAGTTACCTAAAAATACAACAGGAAAAATTTTAAGGAAAAACTTAGTGAAGTTAAATTAGTCAATATATTTAACCTCAGAGTTAAACTATATTTGGTTTTAAGTGAGACGGAGTATGTGCTTGCAAGTGATAAAAATAAGGATATAGGAAGCAACGTTTTATGAAAAAGTTTCGTTGTTTCCTTATCTTAGTTTAATAGGATTTCTAAGCTATTTACGAGTAAAACCGACCGATTAATCGGTCGCTATAAAATAGTTAATTTGTGAAATAAAGAGGTGGGAGTTTAGTGGAGAAAATAATAAGTCTATTAAATGGGACAATAGTAGAACTAGATAAATTGGAGAATGAATTAAAAAATTTAAATGAAGAAGAACTCGGGATCATTGCGTCATCCTATCCGTTTAATGAATATTTTCATGAATTAATTACTAGTTTAAAAAAATGGAAAAAAGATATTGAAAAGAGCTAATGAAAATTTATATTGTTCAGTGATAAGTGGAGGAGTTTCGATGAATACAAAACAGAAAATAATTCGTTCGGCACTATCATTATTTGAGGAAAAGGGTTTCCATAAAGTGTCCGTGAGGGAAATCTCCGAAAAAGCTAGTGTTTCGAATGGTGGTTTTTACCACCATTTTAAATCGAAAGATGAATTATTATATCAAATAAATGCATCAATCCTTACCCATGTAATCGAGAATAGTAAAAAAGCGGCAATGAAAAATAACAGTCCAATAGAAAAGTTAGCAGGAATGATAAGAGTTTTTATTCATACCTTTGATATTTATCATCAAGAAGTTACTGTAATGTATCGAGATAATCATTATCTTGCTCCTGATTTTTTTATAAAAATTAAGGAGACAAGAAATGAATACCAAAAATACATCTTTAACATTATTCAAGAAGGAATTAACGAAGGAGAGATACGTAAAAACATCCCGATCATATTATCGGGGATGGCGATATTTGGACTAATCAATTGGACGTATCAATGGTATGAAAAAAATCGTAGTTTATCCATTGAGGATATAGCAACAATATATATAGATTTTATCTTTAATGCACTTTTAACAAAGGAAGCAAAAAGTAATCCTAATTACCACCATTTTTTCATAGATGAAAATAGTGAGTTCTACCAGGTGAATAATCTATCTTTAGAAAAGTTTTCGTTAATATAACATAGAAATTAAATACTTTCGATGGTCTAGGAAAGTTAAAAGTAAAGTGCCTTAACTTTATAAAAACAATGATAATGCTGTCTTCACTAGGCACGAGTATTGTCATTGTTTTTTAATTATGGTGTATTAAGGTAAGTCGTCATGAACTAGGTTTTAGAAGACGGGCATAATTTAAGGCCACAGTACATATGTCTCCTATTTCCGTTCTTTAACACACTAGAAGACAGGTACTCCCTTTCGTGACTTATATCATTTCACCATTTACATATGTAAGCTATAATAGAAAAGTATTTTAATATTCTGAAAGGATTAAATTATATGAGGGTAAAGAAGAATATTTCTGTTGAAGAAGCGATTGTACATTTTAATAAACAAAGAGCGGATGTTTTAGAAGTTACTGATGAGGCAAAAAAGTTTGTTGGTTATTTTACTTTAGATAGTTTGCAAATAGCTATTCAAAAAGGTGATTTAGCTGGTGAAATAGAAAAATATGTAGCAAGCGATGTCCACCTATCTAGCTCAATAATTGATGATGATCTTAAAAAAAATGAGAAGGTTATGAATGAGTATGAATCTCTTTTAAATAAAAATTATTTAAAAATCCTAAATTCATTGCATGACGGTGTCTATATTACCGATCAACACGGCTTTACGGTTTTCGTTAATCGTGCTTATGAACGAATTACGGGTTTAAGTGCTAAAGAATTTATTGGTGTACATATGAATGAGATCATTAATAAAGGATACATATCAAAATCTATTTCACTAGAAGTGATAAAACAAAAGAAACCTGTGACAATGATGCAAAAGATTATAAATGACCGAAAAATTATTGTTACTGGTACACCGATCTATTCGAGTGAAGGAGATATCATCTTTATTATTAATAGTGTTAGAGATATAACAGAATTATTAAAGTTAAAGCATGAGTTAGATGGGTTGCATTATTGGTCTAATTCTGACGAAGTTAATTCAGCTTTACAAAGTGATATTAATATGAACGAACTCGAACTTTATGTATCTAGCCGGGAAACGAAAAAGCTCTTTGATTTAGCTGAGCGTGTAGCTAAGACTGATGTGAAAATATTGCTACAAGGGGAGACGGGCGTAGGGAAAAGTTTAATTGCTAAATTTATCCATGAAAAAAGTGATCGAAATAAAGAAGTGTTTTTAGAATTAAATTGTGGAGCAATTCCAGCAAATTTAATAGAGGCAGAATTATTTGGCTATGAGCCTGGGGCTTTTACCGGTGCTTCAAAGTACGGAAAAAAAGGGTTACTTGAACAAGCAGACGG
>SKOL01000247.1 GCA_007120055.1 Anaerobacillus sp. | reverse complement strand
TTATACCTATGATAACGAGTATGGCAGAGTTAAGCTTCATTGAAGAATTAGGCAATGTTAATGATGGGTAACCTTAAATATGTTTAATTCATGAAAAAGACGATAAGTTCAGTTCTTCTTTTTCATGGCTATAATGATAGAAGCAATAATCCTGGTGTCAACTTAAGAAATCTATCACTTAAATCTTTTTCTGATAGTAGAAGATAAATATAAGGAGCTATTGAAGATAAATCTTCATGATATTTCTTAACCATGTTTAGAGCATGGTTATTTTTTATGAAACAATAACTTTAAAACATGCAGGATTTACCATTTCCCTGCCGAATACAGTTATATATTGTAGATATTTTGTGCAAGAAAGTAACAGGAAGTGACACATTCGCTATCGGAGGAAAATATGTTAGAAAAACTTTTTATTGAACTGGGGAAACAATTAGACGTTGTTAAAACGTTATCATCAAATAAACCGAACTGGATAACGAAAGTTGATGAAAATGGCCTTTATGTGGAAACAGAAGCTTCTCGCCTTAAATACCAGAATGGCGAGAAAGAAAATCCATGGGATATTATTTCTTTTGATTTTATTAACGAAGCGTGGCAAGAGTTTATTCAAAAGGGGACCGCTACTGCTAATGATTTTGTAAAGACGAGAGGACGAACATCGTTTTTAATGGCGTTTTTTGCTGAGCTTCCTTTTGTGGAAGTTGTTAAAAAAGATCAATCACTAGCAATCAAGCTGAAGAAATTCAAAACTGATGATTTATCTTCTGAGCCATTTAATAAAGTCATGGCATTTTTGGACGGGGTAATTGCGGAAGAATATCATCCTGAAAGACTGCGCAAACAAATTAAGAATGACAATATTTATCGAATTAGATCTGCTGAGAGACAGGACTTAAGGTTACTTGGTCTTATAGATGAAAATCATCAAAAGATACAACCTAATTTCCATCAATACGAAATGGCTAATTCCGAAGAACGACACCTAATTTTAAGAGACATCATTAAAAGTAAAGACTACTTCAAGGTAGTCTTATATGCGTTACAACTCCTAGGAGATTATCCACCTAGTCAGAAGAAAGAGTTGTTAGTGGAATTAGCCGTGTTGATTGTAAGAAGTTCCACTCGTGATAATGAAATCCGTGAATCTGTCGCCAAGGAACGCACACATAACCTGCTCAAATGGCTAGAAAGCGTCGATCTTATCGATGAAAACTGGAACCCGATACCAGAAGAGGAGTTAACACCAATGAATAGTAATCTCCGTGAACATTTTTTACATATCATGAACAGCTATTTAAAAGCGAAAACAGAACCCTTTGGTGAGCATCTGTTAGGTGCCTATATGAGGCGTGACCTTACTTCACAAATCAGGGATCTTCCGTTTATTACTGAAAACTATACCGTGAACGGTTCTGTTGGTATGGGGAATTGGGCAGCGGTTCCTTGGCTTGCGATTATGAATAATAACATCACTACTACGACGCAAAGTGGCTATTATTTAGTTTACTTGTTTAGTGAGGATATGAAGCGAGTTTACTTAACGCTTGCGCAAGGGATCACGAAAACGTCTCGAGAAGAAATGCTTAAAATAAAAGAAGAAATCCGCCATTCTATCGAGATGAAAGAAAAAGTGAATAAAGATGATGATATTTATTTAGGACAGTCAAAAAAAGCTCGTGACTACGCTTTTTCTACAGCTGTTTACATCGAATATGACGTAGAGACAATGCCGCCAGAACAAGAACTTGTTCAAGATTTAAAAGACATGGTTAGCTATTATGAACAATATATCAACTTAAATAACACACAATATGAATATAACGACACCTCCATCGAAGTCCATGATGATCTGGAGACGGTTCTCACAATGAAAGAAACGGTTGACCATATTTATGACTACATTACTAGCAAGGGTTTCTACTACGAGAAAGAAGAAGTTAACAACTTATATCTCTCGTTAAAAACAAAGCCTTTTGTAATTATCTCCGGTATTTCAGGTACGGGAAAAACGAAAATTGTTCAATGGGTAGCAGAAAGTGTCGGAGCAACTGAAAAAAATGGACAATTTACATTAATACCAGTTCGTCCCGATTGGAGTGACGGCTCAGATTTATTAGGCTATGTTGATATAAGTGGGAAATTTAAAGAAGGACCATTAACTAAAGTGATTCAAAATGCGATCGATCACCCAACTCGTCCGTACTTTGCCTTATTAGATGAAATGAACTTAGCGAGAGTGGAACATTATTTTAGTGACATTTTAAGTGTAATGGAAAGTCGTAAGTGGGAAGAAGGGAAGCTTATTTCTTCACCATTACTTTCAAATGAAGTAACAGAACGCGAGGTTTATCTCCCAGAAAATTTATATATTATCGGTACAGTCAACATGGATGAAACGACACACCCATTTAGTAAAAAAGTGTTAGACCGCGCGAATACGATTGAATTTAATCGTATTAAGCTTAACCACTTTCAGTTTTTATTAGAAAAAAAGGAAGCAGATCCAGCGGTATTACATAATGACGTTTTCTCTGCCAAGTACCTTCACTTAAAAGATGTATTTCACGAACATCGATCATTAGTTGAAAAAGTCACCGATGAGCTTGTCAAAATTAATGACGTTTTACAGCTGCTTACAGCACATGTTGGTTACCGTGTTCGGGATGAAATTTGTTTTTACTTAGCTAATAATGCAGAAGGCGATCTGATGACGTTTGAGCAAGCTCTTGATCATTGTATTCTTCAAAAAATTCTTCCACGAGTATCTGGAAGCGACACTCGTGTAGAAAAAGTTTTAAAAGAATTATATAAAATTTTTACGAACACAGAACTCGATGATTTAGATCGTGTCAATCTTGATGATTTAGCTTACGTTAAATATCCGAAAAGTGCGGAGAAAGTGTTAGAAATGTTGAGGAGGTTAGACGACGATGGCTTTACTTCCTTCTGGATCGGCTCGTGAAGATGTAGAGCTAGTTGTAATTGAAACGAAACATTGCTCCCTAGTCATTAAAGGGAAGCCCTATCATCAAAAATATGAAAGCTTACACCAATACCAAAGCATGGATTTTCATGACTTGATGCAGTTTGACGTTAATGGCGAAGGAATTGAAGAAATAAGAGTTTTTGACGTTGATCAAAAAGCACTCGTCAATCACTCCACACATCGACCGATCTTTTTTGAAAACAGTGTTTACCAAGTGATCGTCTCTCCTAAAAATGACGCAGATCTCTCGTTTTATCATGAACATCCAGCACTTAAAAGAGCGATCGATCGTGTAGATATCGGAAATATGTATCTATTAACAGGAAACTTACATTTTCAAAATGATATTGGACTTTCTACGTTTGAAATTAAATCGGAGAATAAAACGATTTTAGAAGTTACCCTTGAAGTGTTCCCTACGAAGCTTGATTACAAAAAAGATTACCAACGGTTATTAGAAGAAGTAAATGATGAAGTTTATAATCTTGCTTATCATTTCTTGAAAAAAACGTATCTCGGAGCAAAAGTGAATTTAGATGGAGCTCCATCGTTAGCAGAATTTTACCGATTAATCAGTGTTCATTTTCAAACCTTTATCGACGCACTTGATCGAATTGAGCGACAGCCACACCACAAACTTATCAAAATTCATGAGAAAAAACGTGGAGATCAGCTGCAACGGTTAGATAGTAAAGGAAGAAATTATTTAAGGAAAAAACCTCATTTATTTGTAGAAGTTGAAAAGGGTATTCAAATCTCGAATAAGACGATGATGCCTGTTGAGGGATTGAGGATGAAAAAAGCTCTCACCTATGACACACTCGAAAATCGTTATGTGAAGTGGATGATGAGTAGGCTACTTCAAAAGCTTGAAGATCTATATAAAAAACTAACGACGAATTTTCGTGGCCAAGAGGTAGAAAGTAATGCAGATTTAACGGATCAAATTTCGGCGATGATTAAAAGAATTACTGTGAAAGAGAAAAATGCATTTTGGAAAGAAATTGGCGTTCTTAATCGTTCCGTGATGAGTCTCGTGTTACAAATGGCACCGGGGTATCGTGATGCCTTTAAAATTTATTTAACTGTTTCAAAGGGGCTTTCTTTACAAGGGAAGTTATACCAAATGTCTGTAAAAGACGTCGCAACACTATACGAGTATTGGACATATTTAAAGCTCGGTCAAATTTTATCGAAAAAATATGAACAGGTGAGTCAAGACATCATCAAAGTAAATCGCGATGGAATTTTTGTCAATTTAGATGCAAATGCTTCTGCTAGAAGAATATTTAAACACCCAGTGACTAATGAAAAAATTGAATTGACGTACCAAAAGAAAGGTGGACGACTGCCGACGGTACAACAAAAACCAGACATGATGTTAACGATAGCCAAAAAATGCAAAGACTATTCATTTAACTATGTCTTTGATGCGAAATATCGTATTGATTTTGCGGCTGAAAATACGTATTACGGAAATCGCTATCAAACCGCTGGTCCTTTAGAAGATGACATAAATACGATGCACCGCTACCGTGATTCAATTGTTGTAAAACAAAATGGCCCTTATGAAAGAAACGCCTTCGGGGCTTATGTCCTATTTCCATGGGGAGACGAACTTTCATATCAACATCATAATTTTTATAAGAATATTGGAGAAGTAAATATCGGTGGGTTACCATTCCTACCCAATGCTACTGATTTAGTGGAACAATTCGTAGAGCATCTCATTGATAAAAGTCCCGAAGAAATATTAGAAGAAGGAATTTTACCAAAAGGGACAAAAGATGAGTGGCTATCATCACTAGATGAAAAAGTACTCGTAGGTGTCGTATCTTCGGCAGAACAATACCGTGAATGTATTCAACAAAAAACATATTCAATTTTAAACGAACAACTAAAAAGTGGTTGGCAAGAAGCAGCTTATGTTGCTTTATATGTAAGTAAAGAAGCTGGGCTGAATACTAATGGAGTCATTAAATACGCTAAAATTGCAGCCGTTCATTTAGAAGAAGCAAATGTCATTTTCTCTGTAGACAACTGGAACGATCTCACTCCAATCATTAAGCCTGTGAATTACGGTATCGCTACTTATACAATGACGACGTTAAATACGTTAAAAGAAGCAAAAGAGCTCCCAGAACTATTTATGAAATCAAAGGAAGAAGTAAAAATCTGGCGCATGCTTCGAAGAGTTTCAGATCGCATAAAAGTGGATCTAGACACTAATAAGCTTGATGAAGCAACAAAGGTTCAGGCTTATAAAATAAAGGATATCGAGCTGATGATTAATTATGAGACAGAAAATATTGAAATCTGGCGTGGTGGTTCGGTGAAAAATGTTAGGTTAGAAGCGTTGTCGAGAAAGCCTACTAGTGTGTTTAAAATGATACGTGAAGTGTTGCAAAGTTTTGGTTTTAGGCGGGAAAAAATATAGAAAAGTAGATGAAGGAATATTTGATAAAGAAAAACTAGTGGTCCCCTTAAGAATCGGATTTATGTTGCAGTAGCTGAATGATGTGGTAAAGAGGGGGGAAGAGATAATAAAAAGGTAAAGAATAGTTTTATTTTTGATAGGTCTTTTTATTACAATCGTATTGTTTAAATGTTGGGGATTTGAGCCATTCAAGGGCGTTTGTCATAAAAGTTAAACTTCATTGTAAAATAAATTTTTGGGGCTAGTTTTTAACCCTTGAGTATAAGGGAAAAGGAGAATATCATCCTAAGAGAGTGTGGGAAAAATAAGTTTGATTTTAATTAAAATTTGTTATACGAAATTTGTCTAGCTAATATCTAAACAGAATAATTCATTCTAAAAATTTATTATTCATTCAAAGGAGAGGTGTAAGTGATGGAAAAGACATTAAGTGCAGAAGAAATGGCTTTACATAAAGTATTTTCAGATGATTTCTTATTTACTATTCCAACAGTACAAAGACCATATTCATGGTCCACGGATGAAGCTGGGGATTTACTTGATGATCTGCTTGATTTTATTGAGCAACATGCAATTTCAGAAGAAAATATTACACAAGGAGGAGACCCCTATTTTTTAGGAAGTATTGTATTAGTTAAGAAGGGGAGGAATCAGGCTGAAGTTTTAGATGGTCAGCAAAGGTTAACAACCATTACCATATTACTTGGAGTATTACGTGATTATTTAGGAGAGGATTACGCTCGTAATATAAAGAATATGATTGCTCAAGAAGGAAACAGACTTTTACAAACAAAGGAGCAGTATAGGATACAGCTCAGAAAAAGAGATCAATCTTTTTTTAAGCATTATATACAAGAAGACGGAGCGACCGCTAAAATTAAAAGTGATACAGTTACCAAAACAGACAGTCAAAGGTGTATAAGAGAAAATGCTCTTTATCTCATTAATCGTTTAAATAATTTAAGCCCTTCAATTGTAAAAACTTTACCTGGGGTTATCGCAGCCCGTTGTTACATTGTAGTTGTATCGACACCAAATTTTGATTCTGCATTTCGTATTTTTACAGTTCTAAATGATAGAGGATTAGACCTAATGTCAAGTGATATTATTAAAGCCCGTACAATTGGTGATGTGTTAGAGAATGAGCAGGATGATTACACAATGAAGTGGGAAGAAGTAGAAGTTGCTTTAGGTCGTGATAGATTTAATAAACTTTTTGAACATATTAGAATGATCATACAGAAACGTAAGGGTGGCACAAACTTAAAAGATGAATATGATGAAATTTTGTCAAATATAAACGGAAAACGATTCATTGATGATTATTTGATACCGTATAGCGAGATCTATTTAAAACTGGTTGATTACCAGACGTATTATTTCAACAATCCTCAAATGATGAAGTTACTAAGTATAATGGGTCGAATTGATAATGTGGATTGGATAACAGTAGCGATGTACTATATACGTAATTATGGTGATCGGACAGAAGAATTCTTAAATAGATTAGAAACTTATGCTGCTACGAGTATGATTTTACGAAGAAATTTTAATTGGAGAATGTCCCGTTATTCGGCTGTATTAAAAGAGATGGATCGGGGTGTTGATATTTTTTCTGAGGATTCTACATTAGAAGTAGCAGATATAGATCGTAAAGAAGTTTTAGAACTTCTAAAAGGCGATGTGTATATTGATTTAAAAGACACTGCAAAGCGATATATTTTACTGCGACTAGATTCCCTTTTAACAAAGGGGCAACCTTTCTATAATCATTCAGTTATAACAGTTGAACACGTACTACCTCAAACTCCAAAAGAAGGAAGTGAGTGGTTGAAACAATTTGCTAAACCAGAGGAATATGTTCACAAATTAGGTAATCTCGTTTTATTAACAAGGTCAAAAAACTCGCAAGCTAAGAACTATGAATTCAATAAGAAAAAAACATCCTATTTTCAATCATCGGGTGGTGTAACTTCATTTGCTCTTACTTCTCAAGTTCTACAAATGACTGAATGGACACCCGCAATAGTAAAAAAACGTCAAAAGCAACTAATTCAGCTGTTGATAAAAGCATGGGATTTAAATAAGGAAACAAGTCATATGCAAACAGATCAGGTATATTATATTGATAATGACAAAGGTGTATCAGCCGCAGGCTATCCTACGGAACAAGGTTTTCTTGTAAAGAAAGGAGCGAAATTTTCTTCTAGTGTAGGTATTTCGCTACTTCAAAGTTATATTGAGTTAAGAAATAGTTTAATTGAACGGAATATATTACAATTACAAGGAGATTATTATATCTTGCAAGAAGATTATGAGTTCTCAAGTCCATCCACAGCTTCTGGTATATTATACGGTAGGAGTGCAAACGGATATACTGACTGGAAGCTTCCAAGTGGCACCATGTTAAGAGAGAAGTTCGAGGAATGAAAAATGTTGTCTCAATTATAGTATTGACGTCAGGAACAACATAGCTTAGTAAATAATCATAAGTGACTGGTATGTAAGTTTAAACAATCGTTTTTCCTAACCTTACCTACGGACAATATATGAATTAAACAGCTTCGGTTTTACAAAGTTTCTATAATGTACCACAGCTATTCTGGAAGGTGTATATAAATCATTACATATAACGAAAGAGTATTTCAATTACCTTTATAGTAATAAGTTTTTAGAGTACTTCATTTATATTATAAATCGTAAAAGTTAAATCAAGTTCAAAAATTTGCAACAGCAAATAGTATCCGAGTGATGATTATTAATATTGATGCTTTTCGTAAAAATTTTGTTGATCATAACAAGGAAGACAAAGGGATATCATCTTCCTATAAAAGACAGATAAATGGATATAACCCATTTATCGCGGATCGTGCCTCTTTTTTCTTTCGCTTCGGCAATTATCCAAGGTGAAATACAGATATTTGTTTAAAGGTTACTCCTTTATAGGGCTTTCGAGTACAAGTGTATCATCCCGAAGTCTAACAGATGGTAAAGTGGGGACTACGCATTAATTTAACCTTAAGTAGAATTCAAAGAAAGGTAGTAAGCTCGACAGTCACCCCTTGTCGAGCTAATTGTTTGATCCTCGCTATTTTTCAAATAATCTCGTTTCAAGCAATTGTCAAGAGAGCTAAATAAATATGTTCACCTATAATATGGATTTTCAGGATAAAAAATATCGTGTCTGAGTGTGTAATTGTGCTGTTTGAAATTGGATTTTAATATTCTCAAAATTTTATTCTTTTAGAAAACTGTACTTATATACACCTTCTCGGACTAATAACTCTAATTCTTTATAAAGCACTTTAAACTCATTTAATTCATCATTCAATTCTGGTACCTTTTCTAGAATTCCTTTTCTTATTTGATACCAGCCAGCATCCCAAGCTTGTAAATGGAATTCTGGAAATAATTCATGTTGAGTTTTTCGGTAAGGTATTGAAATTTTTACTAGCTTTCTAGCTTTATCTAATACTAAGGTAGCTTCAGGGGATAGGGTTAAATCCTCAAGTTTCATGTTCACATAAGGTTTGTGGGAAGAAAATCTTTTTGCGTCATTATAAAGTTCTTGAAAATAAAACTTATCAGCAAGTTCTTTGATATCACAATTTGATAAGTAAAAAAAGTGATTATTAATATTGCACATTTCTTGCTTATATTCAATGTTTCTTAATGAGGATTGATTTGAGGCTGAGTGAAAAAGTGAATAGATTAATGCGTTGTTATTCCATAATGTGTAGTCTTCGTGCTCATAATCTGGTATAAGAAATTCATCTTTGTCATTAATCCAACTTCTAATTACACTTTTCCGAGCAGCGAATAATGCCACAGCTCTCATTAAATTATCTTTATTAATAGGTACACCATGGCCATCAGAAAAAGCAGATGAATACAGTCCTACATACTGATCACTTTGCATTACATTATTACTATTATTGTGCATGTAACCAAACCCATATGGAACCATTTTTCCAGAACCATCTTGTTTTATGTTTATTGCATTAGTGAGTTGTGGGGCATCGAACTTAGGACACTTTTTAAGGGGTGCTCTTACCCAATTATTAGCTTCGTTGTTATCTGAGTTATAAAATAACTTTTGTTCGATTTCCTGTACTCTGTATGTTTCTTTGTCTACCTCTTTCACACTAAG
>SKOL01000129.1 GCA_007120055.1 Anaerobacillus sp. | reverse complement strand
CCATAAAATAATTTCCAGACACCATCTAAATTTTTACAAATGTTTAAAGCCGCTGTTGATTTAAGGTAGAATCGTTCCGTCTCAACAACAACTAAGCTATCTACATTGGTAGGAACACCATTTTTCTTAATTATGTTTTGGCCGGCGCTACTTTGAATAGAAGCGAACTTATAGAGGGCATTTTTATCTCTTTTAATAATAAAATGAACACTTCGGTCACAAAAATTACACTCACCATCAAATAAAACAATGTTATTCAAAGTCCCACCACCACTCGTCATTACTGAAGCTTAGTACTTCTAAACACCCTTTAATATTTTTCCGAAAGAAGTCTCCCTCTTCAAGCGTTTGCAGGGTGAGTAGTTCACTACAACAACACCCCAAAGATCAACGTTGATAAAGCAACAATCCCAAGACCGATCACGGTTTCATAAGGTAATAGTTTGAAACGCTCCTTCAACTCCATATTAACACTCCCACGCGTAATGTGAAAAAAGGTACCGTGTGGTAAGTGATCGAGAACAGTGGCTCCTGCATGAACCATCGCCGCTCCCGCCAAAGCATTCACGCCTAAATCAATAATTGTCGGTGCAAAAACATTTCCGGCAACGGCTGATGCTGCCGCAGTCGAACCTGTTGCTGCTGACATTGTAACCCCTGCTATTGGAGCAATCCAATAAGGCTGAATTCCTAACGAATCAATAGATTCTAAGATAACTGATATTAGCGCAGAATGCGCAATGACTCCTGCTAAAGTACCCGTACCGAGAAGTAGAATTGCAATTGCCGACATCTTCGTTATCCCTGATGTAATGAACATGTTAAGTTGATTTCCTTTTTGCATAATTAGCGCTCCAGCAATACCACCAATTGGTAGTGCAATAAGTGGGTCAATAACAATACCGAATATTGGTTGGAAAAGCAATAACATAATCGCAATGGCTGGGCCACTTAAAGCCGCAGCTAAAGAAGGCAACTTTTCACCATTGAAAGGTTCTGGCAAATCTCGTTCAGTAACAAGACTTCCTCGATTAACTAATCTTTTGGCTATAAAGTAAGTAATCACGACTCCACCAATTGCCGGCAAAACTCCCGCTACCATCACTGAAGTTAATGGGACTTTAAACGCCTCAGCAACAGCGATTGCATTTGGATTGGGTGAAATGATATTTCCTGCTTTACCACCACCGGAAACCGCTAGTAAAATAGCAAACTTTGATATATTGGCACGTTTAGCAATCGATAATGCAATGGGAGCAACAGTAAGAATCGCAACTCCGATAAATACTCCAACTCCTGTTAAAATCATTGTTGCACCTGTGATCGCTAGTAACGCTTTTGTTTCCCCTAGTTTATGTAAAATTGTTTCTGCAATACGCTTTGCAGCTCCGGATTCGATTAAAACCCCTGCAAGCACACCCGCAGCTAACACGCGTAGTACAACCCCTGTCATCCCTTCTGCACCATGAACCATCACTTGCACAGATTCCATTAATGAAAGCCCACCAACTATTCCCCCTGTTAGCGCTCCGAACATCATCGCGTACGCTGGATTAACCTTCTTTAATATTAATGCAACTGTAACGATAAGCCCGAGAAGTGTTCCGAAACTACTAACTTCTAAATCCATTTATTTCACCACCGCTAAATTGTTAATGTTTCCGAATCAGTTTTCTTAGAAAAAGTTGCAAAGACTGCCCAAAAAGCAGTCTTTTTTTATAATAACTTAAAACCTTTAATTAAAGTGATAAAATATGTAGTTCATCGAACTATATCTTTATTATACTGAATTTTCTAAAAATATAAATATTAATTGTTAAAAAAACTCAATTTATTCGTTTACATTCGGTAAGCTTTAACTTCGTTTCAAACCCCTATGGTTCAGCCCCTTTTGTCCTCCTCAAACACCCCATCTTTTCCCCTCAATAAATCAACTAATATTTACCACAAAAAAACAATAAAATCTTGCATATTTTTCACTGCGTCTCACATAACTAAGCCCACAACATACGAAAGGAGGTCGAACATGATGGCTAATAACAACTCACGCAACAATCAATTAGTTGTACCAGGAGTTGAGCAAGCTCTTGACCAAATGAAGTATGAAATTGCACAGGAGTTTGGCGTACAACTTGGTGCTGACGCAACATCTCGTGCTAACGGTTCTGTAGGTGGAGAAATTACAAAGCGTTTAGTACAAATGGCTGAAGGGCAATTGAAGTAATTTCCTAAATCACAATACGACAATAAATCACAACATATTGAAGGAGGTCGTACAAAATGGCTAACAACAACTCAAACAACAATCAATTAGTTGTACCAGGAGTTGAGCAAGCTCTTGACCAAATGAAGTATGAAATTGCACAGGAGTTTGGTGTACAACTTGGTGCTGATGCAACATCTCGTGCTAACGGCTCTGTAGGTGGAGAAATTACAAAGCGTTTAGTACAAATGGCTGAAGGACAATTAAAATAAAAACAAATTCCTAACCTCCACATTATTCATTGATATAAATAAAAATTGACATTTCCAGGGGTTGTCCCATAAGTGTCTGACACCATATAGAACTTACTTAATATAGACGTATAAATTAATTATCCCTCTATATTAAGTCCCTATCGATGTCTGATACTTTGTTTTGGGACAGCCCCTTTTGTATGAAAGTTGGTTTGTTGGTAAGTAGCTAGTTGCTCGAACCACCCTCGACCGAATTTTCACGATAGATGGTGGCAGCGTACATACCGCCATGAGGGTTTTGTATAAAAATAACTATCTTCAACGAAAAATAAATGATACACTCAACTGAGTGAATTTCACAATTACCAAAAAAGAGTCACATCAAACAATATATAGTTTCAAAATGTTTTGGTGCAACTATATATTGTTTGATGTGACGGAAATAATGAATTATGAAATTCATTAAACTTTAGCTTTAACGAAATTATGATAACTTGAAGGAGCAAAACCAGATGTCAAATACAACTGAAAATGAAAAGAAAAAAGTATCATTACAAGAAGCAATAAAGCAACAATTAGCTAACAAAAAAGAAAATCAAACTACTAATAAAAAGAATAAATGGAGCAACACAAACCAGACGATGAAAAGTCAACAAACAAAGAAGATCAACAACCAACGGAAGCGCCAAGGGGTCTGATACCCCCATACCTAAAGGAGATGGGCTTTCACGTTCGGGAAGTTCGATAACAAATAGTAAGTAAACACAGGGCGACCGAACTCTTTTCTCAATAATAAAAACCTAGAGCAAATGCCCTAGGTTCTTTCGTAACTATATTCGTCAATATAATGACACGCCGCTTGATGACCTTGTATCATGTTAGTCGTTGTTCTTAGTACAGGTTCTTCTTCCTTGCACTTCTCAGTAGCAAAAGGACAACGTGTGTGGAAACGACAACCACTAGGTGGATTGATCGGTGAAGGCACGTCCCCTTCTAAAATAATTCTTTCACTTTTCTTGTCTGGGTCTGGAACCGGTATTGCAGATAATAGCGCCTTAGTATACGGATGTTTAGGGTTATTAAATAGTGATTTTTTATCGGCAACTTCAACAACTTTGCCTAAATACATTACAACAATACGATCAGAAATATGGCGGACAACCCCTAAGTCATGCGATATAAACAAATACGTTAATTGAAAATCGCGCTGTAACTTTTTCAAAAGGTTAATAACTTGCGCTTGAATCGAAACGTCTAAAGCTGAAACTGCTTCATCACAAATAATTAACTTCGGATTCACTGATAATGCCCTTGCAATACCGATCCGTTGCCTCTGTCCACCACTGAATTCATGAGGAAAACGATCAATTTGATGGGCTCCGAGCCCCACTGTTTCCATTAAGTCTATAATTTTTTGTTCGCGCTCAGCACGTGGTACAACATTTTGGATTTCCATCGCTTCGCTTAAAACTTGTCTAACCGTTTGGCGAGGGTTAATTGAAGCATATGGATCTTGGAAAATAATTTGCAAGTCTTTTCGTTTACTTCGCATCTTCTTTTTACTTAACTGTAATAAATTTTCACCTTCAAAAATAACTTCGCCTGAAGTAGGCTCATCAAGCCTTAAAATTGCACGACCAGTTGTTGACTTTCCACAACCTGATTCCCCTACAATACTTACTGTCTCTCCTTCATAAACGGTAAGGCTAACATCATCCACCGCTTTTACATGATTAACTGTACGGCCTAATATACCACCTTTAATCGGAAAATATTGTTTTAAATTATTTACTTTGAGCAACTCTTTTTTCATACTCACGTTTCACCTCCTGATCGCCATCCCATTCATCTGAATAAATCCAACAACGGACTTGGTTTTCGCCTGCTAAATCGATAAGATCTGGGTGCTCATTCTTACATATATCACTAGCATAAGGACAGCGCGGGGCAAAACGACATCCTTCAGGCATCTCCGCAGGGCTAGGAACAGCCCCTTTTATCACTTCTAACTCCCCTTCAACATCGATATCATGACGCGGAAGCGAACTTAATAAGCCGGACGTATACGGGTGACTAGGATTATGGAAAATTGAAGCTACATCTGAATATTCGACGATATTTCCAGCATACATAACAGCAACCATGTCACACGTTTCAGCGACTACGCCTAAATCATGTGTAATGATAATAATCGACATACCTAATTCATCTTGCAGTTTTTTCATTAACTCTAAAATTTGGGCTTGTATCGTTACATCTAAAGCTGTCGTTGGTTCATCTGCGATGAGAAGTTCCGGGTTACAAGCAAGGGCAATCGCAATCATTACTCGTTGTCTCATTCCACCGGATAATTCAAATGGATATTGCTTCACACGCTGTTTAGGTGAAGGAATACCTACGAGTTCAAGCATTTCCACTGACTTTTGCATCGCCTTCTTTTTATTTAATTTTTGATGTATCATAAATGCCTCTGCGATTTGATCTCCTACTGTATATACAGGATTTAAGGATGTCATCGGTTCTTGGAAAATCATCGATATCTCATTTCCTCGGATCGACCTCATTTGCGATTCCTTTTTTTCTAGAAGGTTTTCACCTTTAAAATTAATCTCACCACCAATGATTTTCCCTGGATCTTGTATTAATCTTAAAATCGACAATGATGTAATACTTTTACCACTTCCTGATTCTCCTACAATTCCTAATGTTTTCCCTTTAGGGACAGTAAAACTAACACCATCGACCGCTTTCGTTTCCCCATCTTCTGTAAAAAACGATGTTCTTAAATCTTTTATCTCTATGATTTTTTCATTTAATTCCATATAGTCTCACACCTCTCGCTACTAGATATATTGATTAATCTAGATCAATACGTTTGTTAAGATAACGATAAGAAATATCTACAAGTAGATTTACAAATACAAATAAAAACGAAAAGATAATAACTACCCCTTGAACTTGAGGGAAGTCACGTGAACGAATTGCATCAATTAAAAACCGTCCCATCCCGTTAACAGCAAATACCGTTTCAGTAAGAACTGTTCCTGATAATAAACCTCCAAAACTTAAACCTACTATCGTAACAACTGGAATTAAAGCATTTTTTAGAGCATGTTTATAAATAACGAGTTTTTCTTTAACCCCTTTTGCTCTAGCTGTACGAATATAATCTTGATTTATAACTTCTAGCATACTCGAACGCATCATTCTTGCAATAATCGCTGCCCCAGCCGTGCCAAGGGTTATCGTTGGTAGAATAGCTTCTTTCCAAGTTCCCCAACCAGCTACTGAGAATAAAGGAAATTCAATCGCTAACCAATAAATTAACATCAGTCCTAACCAGAAGTTAGGCATTGATAAACCGAATAAAGCAATAATCATAATCGAAGTATCTGCAAACGTGTATCGCTTAGTAGCTGATATAATACCAGCAATTAAACCTAAAAATACACTTAAAATTGTACTGTATACCGCTAGTTCAAACGTTATACGGAAACGACTTGAAATGTCATCCATGACCGGTCGCCCTGACCGAATCGAATTTCCTAAATCACCTTGGACAACGTTTCCAACAAACCTCCCGTATTGAACATACAAAGGATCATTTAAACCTAGGCGTTCTCTCATTTGTTCAACTTGCTCAGGTGAAGCACTCTCTCCAGCAATGATTTGAGCTGGATCACCCGGAATAAGATAAATCATTAAGAAAACGGCAATTGTCACACCAAATAAAACTGGAATCAATTGTAATATGCGTCTTATTAAGTAAATAAACACTGCTTATGCACCTCTTTTCTAGTTTTTCATTTTAGGATCAAGCGCGTCCCTTAACCCGTCACCAAAAATATTAAAAGCTAAAACGACTAATACGATTGCAAGGCCAGGGAAAGTAGTAAAGTGAGGTGCATCCCACATATAATTACGCCCTTGACTTAGCATTGCTCCCCACTCGGGCATCGGTGGTTGCGCTCCCATTCCTAAAAACGATAAACCACTTGCAGTTAAAATCGCTGTTGCGATAAATAACGTTGCTTTTACAATGATTGGAGACAAAACGTTTGGTAAAATATGTTTAACTATAATGCGAAGATCACTAGCACCTAACGCCTTAATCGCATCAATATATTCAAGTTTTTTAACAGCTAAGGTTGAACCACGGACTACCCTCGCAAATCCAGGAATACCGAAAATACTAACAGCGATAATTACGTTCGTTAAGCTACCTCCAAGAATACTAACAATCGCTAAAGCAAGTAATAAACCTGGGAAAGCTAGTAAAACATCCATAAATCTCATAATGATAGAATCAGTTCTTTTTCCGTAATAACCTGAGATAATCCCAAGAATTACACCAAAAAATGTTGCAACAATAACAGAAATAAAGCCTACATAAAGTGTAATCGCAGTCCCATGAAGAACTCGACTATAAATGTCCCTACCATGATGATCAGTTCCGAACCAATGTTCACTAGATGGACTTTGCAGTTTTCGCAAATGATCTTGTTCAAGAGGGTCATATGGAGCTATGAAAGGACCAATGATAGCTAAAAAAATAAAAAAGAGAATGAGAAATCCACCAACCATGGCTGCTTTATTTTTCTTTAGTTTTTTATAAAAGTTTTTAAGACTTACGATAGTGGGGTTTGTTGGTCGTTTAAACCCACTATCTGGAGGGGTTGGAGTAACTGTTTGTCCCATTTTTTTACACCCTTTCTCTAAAAGTTAATGTTATTTTTTAAAAACTATGAAACTAAAAAGAATTATATCATTATATTAAATATTTACAATATATAATTTGTTCACCCTCTTAATAATTTTCTCAAAATTACAAAAAAATATATTGTTTTTTCTGAAAAGCCACGTTATATTAAAAAAGTAACAACTAAAAAAATAAGGGGGTAACAAAAAATGTCAAAAAAATCTTTATTAATGGCATTGCTCGCTCTAGTACTAAGTTTTGTTTTAGTTGCTTGTGGCGGGTCAGAAACATCAACAGACGAACCTGCGGATAATGATTCTAATGGTGAAACAACTACTGAGCAACCAGCAGAAGGACAATCCGGTGGAGATCTAGTATTTTCCGTTCCATCTGACGCTGTATCTTTAGATCCAGCTGGTTCAAATGATATGCCTTCAAGTAATGTTCAAAATAACATTTATGAAACATTGGTATATCATAATGAAGATTTAGAGTTATTACCTTTACTAGCTGAAAGCTTTGAAGCAATTGATGATGTTACTTGGGAGTTTAAGCTTCGTGAAGGCGTAAAATTCCATGACGGTTCTGACTTTAATGCTGAAGTAGTAAAAGCAAATATCGAACGTATTTTAGACCCTGATCTAGCGTCACCACGTTCATTCTTATTTACAATGGTAGAAGAAATAAAAGTTGTTAATGAATATACTGTTCAATTCATTACTGAGTATCCGTTTTCTCCACTACCATCTCACTTAGCTCATAATGGTGCAGCGATGCTTAGTCTTCCTGCAATCGAAGCAGACTATGCTGGGGTGGAAGCAGGGAAAGATCCATTTGCTGTGACTAATGAAAATCCAGTAGGTACTGGTCCATTTAAGTTTGACTCTTGGACTCCTGGTGAAAAGATTGTAATAGTAAACAATGAAGATTATTGGGGCGATCCTGCACATTTAGACTCAATTACATTTAGTGTAGTACCTGAAGATTTGACTCGTGTTGGTCAACTCTCTACAGGTGATGCTCATATCATGGCTAACCTAGCACCAAGTGATATGGCACGTGTTGACGGAACTAACGGAACTAACGTTTACCGTGAAAACAGTGTTACTTTAGCTTATATCGGTTTTAACGCTCAGAAAGAACCATTTGATAATGTAAAAGTTCGTCAAGCTATTTCAATGGCAATTAATAAAGACGTTATTTTAGATGGTGTTATGGATGGCGTTGGTATTCCAGCAAAAGGGCCTTTAGCACCTGGAGTATTCGGATATAGCGAAAACGTAGACCCATTAGAATTTGATGTTGAAAAAGCGAAGCAATTGTTAGCTGAAGCTGGATATCCAGATGGATTCAGTACAACAATTTGGACGAATGATAACCGCCAACGTATGGATACGGCTGAAGTTGTTCAAGCACAATTGAAAGAAATTGGCGTTGAAGTAGAAATTGAAGTACTTGAGTGGGGTGCATACTTAGAGCAAACTGCAAACGGTGAACATGACATGTTTATCTTAGGATGGGTTATCGTAACACTTGATGCTGACTACGGGACGTACCCATTATTCCATTCAAGTAACCAAGGTCAAGCAGGTAACCGTACATTTACGGAAGTTGAACGTCTTGACGAAGTTTTAGATGCAGCACGTCGTGAAGCAGATCCAGATACTCGTATTGCACTTTATGAAGAAGCTCAAGAAATTTTAGTTGAAGAAGCGACTATGGTATATACTCACTTCACTGAAAACGTGTTGGGTGTAAGAGATGAAGTTCAAGGCTTCTGGGTACACGCTAACGGTATTTATCAATTAAAAGACGTTACACTTAACTAACCTTAAAAAGGCAACCAACATTGTTGGCTGCCTTTTTTACTTCATTAAGACTTTTTATTTATTTTCAAGCATTGCATCTACTTTGTCGCGATTCTCTTCGACCCATTGCTCAGCTAACACTTCAAAAGAAATACCGTCTTGTTCGTAAGCAAGCATCATTTCTTCTAAATCAGAAACTTCAATGCTCCAATTTGACATGATGTTGTAAGCTGCTGGTTTAACGTCTTCAAGGCCTTGATAAGAAATAACGTAAACATTATCAAGTTCAAAATGACCTCTCGTATCTTCTAAAAACTTTAAGTCATATTGAGCAAACATTGAGTGAGGTCTCCAACCAGTAATAATTACAGGCTCTTCACGAGAAACTTTATTTTCTAACTCTGCAATCATTGCCACTTCACTTGACGTTAAAAGTTGATATTCATCATTTAAGTTATAGTCTTCCATAACATCTTGAGATAGCGCAACGATACCAGCTCCAGGTGCAATAGTTACTACACGGTTATCAAATTTATCCGCTTGTCCAATAAGATCCTCAATATAGTCTTCTTCTACGTAACTAGGAACAACCCATCCAAGTGGAACTTCTTCATAACTTGTCGCTACTTTTTGTAAATCAT
>SKOL01000684.1 GCA_007120055.1 Anaerobacillus sp. | reverse complement strand
CTGGTCCTGCTGGTCCTGCTGGTCCTACTGGTCCTGCTGGCCCCTCTGGCCCCTCTGGCCCCTCTGGCCCCTGTGGTCCCCGCGGTCCAGGAGGGCAGATGCATTTTTGCTGTGGCGGTTTAGGAATTGGATAAATTGGACAGCATCCTTTAAATGGTTTTCGAAAACTTGACATATATAACATCTCCTTTATCTTTATATAACTAAAATATGTCCTCAATATAATATCCGATTGGGTTAAAAAGGAAAAAATATTAAGAGGAGTTTACAAAACTGGGTTGAGTACTCATTTTCAATTCCCTGTTTATTGAATTAGTTGATTAATTGCTTTCATATGCTTTTGTTGTACGAGTTGTACCTCTTCTTTTATAGCATTATCGTGTTTTTTTGTACCCATTTCCTGATGGATCCGATAATGCACAAGTGGTTCAGGCAAATAATGAAAATCGTACTTTTGCATGACACGTAACCAAAGATCATAGTCTTGGGTATACAAAAGTTTTTCATCAAATAAACCTACATTAGAAAACACTTTCATCTTCATCATGACTGTACATCCGTTAATCATGCATCCACTTTGTAGGGCACGATAAAATGAAACTTTATTCGAATACTTATAACCTATTGGTCTACTAATAGGCTTACTATTTTTATTAATTTTAATAACAGGTGTGTAAGAGACATCAATATTGTTTTTTGTCATATATTTTAGTTGTTTTTCAATTTTTCGAGGTGTGTAAAGATCATCTGAGCTAAGCCATGCAAAATATTGACCAGTTGCTTGGCGAATTCCTGTATTTAGCGCACTTGCTGTCCCACCATTGGCTTTTTTAATATATTTAATTTTTCTTAAATATGGTTTCAACTTATTTGTATATCGTGTTGAACCATCGTCGACAACGATAACCTCAATATTTTTATAAGTTTGGTTTAAACTGCTTTTAATTGCTTGACCAACATAAGCGCAATTGTAAAATGGAATGATAATTGATACTTTTGCCAATTTTCTCCCCCTTTCATTCGTCATTGCGATAATAGTTTCGATAAAAATTAAGAATATCTTCTAAAGAAGCAGAAAAAGAAAACGTAGGTTCCCAACCTAATTCGTTTATTTTTGAAGTATTTATCTCAATAGGATTTACTTTTTTTTGTATCGCTTTTGTTTTTACCTGAAATTTTATGTTTGTTTTTGTTAGTAATTGATATTGTTGTATCAACTCTTCTAATGAGCGGCTTTTTCCAGAAGCGATCTCATATATATCACCCGGGTTCCCTTTTTCCATAATCAGTTCATAAGCTCTGATTGCATCTCTTACATCAAGAAAGTCTTGCTCCGCATAGAGATTATTAACTTCTAGAAGTGTATCCGCTCTATCCTTCTCCATCTCAACAATTTTGTTTGCAAAAATTGCGCAAACACCATTTGAAAATCCTGGGCCGATTAAGTTCGAAGGTTTAACGATGACAATCGGCATTTCATATAATTTGGCCCAAGCTTTAGCAATCATGACTTGAATTGTTTTACTCAAGCTATAAGGATGGGGAAGCTGAGAAAAATCATTAAGATTAAATTGCAAGGCTGATCCAACTACAACAATTTGCTGTACCGGACAGATTTGCTGAAGTGCTTCAAGTAGATATAACGTAGACATTGCATTTGCTTCCATTGTTTCGGATGGATCTTGCCATGACTTGCCAACGTGATTTTGTCCGGCTAAATGAAGCACATAATCAGGTCTTACTTTTTCAATTAGAACTTTAACAGCCTCTTTATTAGTTAGATCACATATTTCATGCTTAAATTGTTTTGTTGCAAAAGCTTTATTTCTGACAACTCCGATTACCTCGATTCCTTTTCCAACAAAATAATCACATGCATGCTGTCCTGTAAATCCACCTGCACCTGTTATCAATAATTTTGTTGGCAACTTCATTTTTGTTCCATCCAATCTTTTAATTGGATAAGCATATCTTCATAGCTTGGAACTTGATAATCAAAATCATCCCTAGTATTTTGAATTGTTCGATCTAAAACAATTTCACTGTCAGGTTTTATCGTGACATCCCTTTTCTCAAAAACTTCCTGTATTAATTTCAATAATTCATATTTTGATATTTTCGTTGCTGAGCCAAGATGGTATAATCCCGTAATCTTTTGCTCAATCAATTGTTCAATAGCCTTTGCTAGCTCAAGGGTTGTAACACCATTCCAATACACACTTTTGTAGCCTTTTATTTGGCCTTTTTGTTTCATAAACCAATGAAATAATCCGATACCATTACTTTTAAGTTCTGGTCCGATAATCGAAGTTCGAATTGTTAAATGTTGATCACTAAACACTTCACCTAAAGCCTTTGACTTAGCATAGTCAGAAATACCATCAGGCAGATCATTTTCTTTATAATCACCACAATTACCAGAAAAAACACAATCAGTACTAATGTGGATAATCTTCACACCATTTTTTTTTGCTAAATTATCCAATTGATGAGGGAGTAAGCTGTTGACTTGAATCGCTGTCATTTTGTCTTGACTTGCTTGTTCATTTAATAAGCCAACTGCATTAATGACAATGTCTGGCTTCAATGTTTTAAATATGTCTACTAATTTTTCAAAATTACGAACGTCTAGGTAGTAACTTTCTAAATCATCTTTATCTCTAGATGTATAATTTACATCATAGTTGTTTTTTTGCTTAAAAAACTGTGTTAACATATGCCCAGCCATTCCTTTACCACCAAAAATCAACAGCTTCATTAGATAAACCCTCCTCTCCTCAACATCTCTTTAATTTTTGTTTTTGACATTAATGACTCACTTGAGTTGTAATTCGTTAATTCAACATACGGATATTTTGAGTAAAATTCCTTTACGCCTTCAATACCAATAGTTGGTAAAATAACATAATATTCATCATCATAGTAGACGGTAGTTTGACTTTCATATTCTGTAAAAAGTACTTCATGTAATTTTTCTCCTGGACGAATGCCCGATGTTTCAAGTTTCACATCTTTTTTTCCTGAATCTTCGATTAAAACATCTGCAAGATCAACAATTTTACATGTTGGCATCTTCATAACAAAGATTTCGCCGCCTTTACTTTCATAGGTTGCTTTAAAGAGCAGTCTAACTGCATCCTCTATCGATAAAAAAAAGCGAGTCATTTGTTGATCAGTTAAAGTGATTTTTGATTTTGTTTCAATTTGTTTTTTAAAGATAGGAATGACACTGCCATTAGTTCCTAATACATTTCCACCACGGACACATACAAATTTTGTCTTTGATTTTAAAAGATTAGCATGAATAATCAATCTTTCCCCCATTGCTTTTGACAATCCATAAAAATTTGCTGGATTTGCAGCTTTATCAGTTGATATATAAATGACATTTTTAACAGCTTTTTTTATTGCTGCATCAATCACATTTTTAGTACCTAACACATTTGTCTTTAGCGCTTCATACGGTTGGTCTTCACAAACTGGAACATGTTTTAAAGCAGCTAAATGAAACAAATAATCAACTTCTGTACTCGCTTCCATTAATGTTTCCTTTTCTTTAATATCACCGATAATAAAGGATAGCTTTGGGTCATTTTCAAACTTGTGCTTCATCTCAACCTGGCTTGATTCATTTCTCGATAAAATTCGAATTTCTTTTGGATTTTTCTTGAGTAATTGTCTAACAAGCTCATACCCCCATGATCCCGTACCACCGGTTACTAAGATTGTTTGATCATCGAACAATGTTACTACCTCCTAGTAAAAATTTAATAACTTTATTCGAAACATCCGGGTCAAGATAACCTTCTGGACAGACCCAAGTTTTCGGTTGACTTATCATGACATTGACCGATTGTAATATTCTTTTTGCATCTAGACCTGATAACATATTGCTGCCGCATTCAATTGTTTCTGGTCTTTCAGTAGTTTTGCGAAATGTCACCGTTGGAACTCGGAATATACAGCACTCTTCCTGAACTGTTCCACTATCTGTCAACACGCAAAATGCATTTTTTTCCAACTGAACGAAGTTAAAAAAGCTAAATGGCTCATGGAATTCAACTAAAGGATGCATGCCAATCATTGGACTATCCGCTATTTTCGCTTTCGTTCTTGGATGGATACTACAAATCACTCTCCTCTGAAATGTTTTCGCGACTAAATTAATCGCTTCAAGGATTTCCGATAAATGGTGAGGAACATCAACATTTTCTGCTCGGTGTGCTGTTACTAAAAAGTATTCAAAGCGATGAAGACCAAGTGTTTTTAAAATATCGCTATTGGTTATTTCTTTTTTGTAGTGTTCTAACACCTCGAAGATCGGATTGCCGGTTTGATATATACGCTTACTAGCAATACCCTCACGGAGCAAATTTTCTTTACTTTGTCGTGTATATGGTAGATTAAAACTAGAAACTGTATCGATCAGATGCCGATTCGTTTCTTCTGGAACAGTTAAGTCAAAACAGCGATTTCCTGATTCCATATGGACAACAGGAATCCCCATTCGTTCTGCTAAGATGGCGCTTAAACCACTATTTGTATCACCTAAAATTAAAACTTTGTCCGGTTGTTCTTTTTCAAAAATTTTCTCTAACTTACTAAACATAGTCGCCAGCTGTTCACCTAGTGATTGTTGTTTTTGAGATAAAATATAGTCAGGCTTCCTAACTTGTAATTCGTCAAAAAAGACATCCCTAAGGGAAGGAGTAAAGTTTTGACCGGTATGCACAAAAATATGCTTTTCAGCAAATTGATCAAGCTTCTTTATTATTAAACTAAGTCTAATAATCTCAGGTCGCGTACCTAAAATTGTCAGGATTTTCATTGCTTTCTCCTTCTTATTACCAAGTATTATTTTCCTCTTTATAACCTATGTTTCATTGAAAAATCTGTCCTAGGCTATTCCCCTATAAGTTTTAATTAATAATAAAAAAATGGTACTTATCCGTAGATAAATACCTTCGCTTACATATCTATTAGAGGATGTTCAAAAAGTCCGGTAATCATAGCTGTCGAATCTCTTCGTTGGCTCGCTTCTGTGCTGCTCCTGCGGTTACTCGTCGCACGGAAACACTTGCTCATGTATTAATAGCAGACACTCCGCTGCTCGAAGCTTCGCAGCCTCGATCTTCTCGGCTCTGATTATCCTCCTTTTTGAACACGCACTATTAAGAAAAATTAATTTTCATTGTTATGATAAATTACTAGTTTTTTATCCCTCTAAATGAATCGCTTGGAAAAATACGTTAAGGGGTTGTGGTAACGATTTATTAATATATGGTAAATGTTGATTTTTATAGTGTGTCCTAGCGTTTTTTCATTTTCTACATATTGTATAGTATCAAACAAAAAGGAGGTGAAACATAATGCCCATTCAATTTTTAGATATGAGAGTATCTCAGCATAGTAATGATGATGCTGCGACTACGCCAATTCCAGTTGCACCTGCTTCTTTATTATTTGGTGACATTGGATTGCAAACTGCTGGAGTTTCACTTGAAAATGAAGCTAATATTCGTGTTCAGCTAAATGGCTATGTAAAAGTATCTGGACTAGGTATTGGTGAGACATTAACAATTAGTGTGTTTAGAGATGCAGTTGAAATCTTTACGACAACTTATAGCATCGGGGAAGTATTGGTAACCGAAGAAACATGGGGCTTCAGCGCCGTTGATTTTCCACCAGCACCTTTAGATGGAGAAATTCAATATACTGCAACGATTGAAACATCTGGAGTTCTTGGTATTACAACTGCTGTGATTGGAGCTGCAAGCTTCAGTGGAACAGCTGCTGCTGGTACGACAACTGAATAATGAGTAAACCCTGAAGGCTTGCCTTCAGGGTTTACTCATTATTCGTTTAATTATCCTAATACATTTCCGAAAATAAAATGTAACTGTTTCCGGAAATGTTCAATCCCAAAATAGTTCATCGCCGCAACGCGATTCTGCTTACCTACTTTCTCACGTAACATAGGATTAGTAATTAATTGAGAAACTTTACTTTCAAGCATATGAATATTCCTTTTTTCTACCACAAACTGCTCGTTATTCGTTTTTTGAAATTGTTCAATTAACCCGCCTGATTGATAAGCAACAACGGGCTTCGCTAAAAATAAACTCTCTTGGCAAACTAACGAAAATCCTTCATCAACTAAACTTGGGATCACAATAACATCTACAGCTGGATAAACGGAATAAATGTTTGCTTCGAATGGAAGAAGATGAAATTTATGTTTATTCCTTGATCGATTGATGAGTTGGCGACACTTTTTGTAAAAAAACTTATCAGTAGGTTTGCCAATAAGTAAAAAGTGTACTTGATGATGTTTTCTACATAATGAAACTGCCATTTGAATAAAATGTTCAAAGCCTTTAATTGGAGAAAAGTAGGCAGCAATACATGCTACTAGTAGATCCGTATTTTTTAACCTTAATTTATGTCGAAAAAGTTCCCTGTTTCTTTTCATTAATGGTAACTGAAGTTGTTTAAGCTCAACAGTAGGGTGTAATACGAAGGTCTTTTGTTGTAATTTTGCTTGATAAAACTGTTTTAGTACAGCATTTGAAACTCCAATGATCCAATTAGAATATTGATTTATAAAGGAAACAGCTTGCTTTGAAAATATGTTTTCAGCAATGACCTCACTTATAATCCAAACAACAGGAACTCCTAATTGCTTTGCAGCTAATGCAGGGATTGGATTAACACATGTATTTACAATTACTAAATCTGCCTTCTTTTTCTTAATGATAGTAGTAAGCTGTTGATGTGACGGATCACTCAATAGCTGCTTTTGTTGTTCAATTAGCGTTTCGTCTGGTTTCCACAACTGCCAACACATTGGATAAGGAGTAATCAAAACTTCTATAGCTAACTTTTTCACTTTCGCAGTCAACATACTTTGAATTGGTGAAACAAGAATACAATGATAGCGTTTCTGCATTTCTTTCATTAGAAATAAGAAATAATTCTCTGCCCCCGTTATATGATCATCCGCACCTTTATGGGCACAAAATATAATTGTTTTCTTCTGTTCACGATGATCAGTTACCACCATCCAACACCTCAATTTTTCTGCATTTATTTAACTATATTCCGATAGACATATATCTTAGAATAAAAACTTAGTAATAGTATGGAAATTGACCCAATCCACTAGCAACTCCTAAACATACGCTGATTAGTAACATGGGGGAAGGATGATTTTTATGAAAATATTATTCGTGTACTATTTACCAAGTGGTGGAATGGAAACATTAAATCGCCAACGTTGTCTGGCCTTGCAAAAAAAAGGAATTACATGTCACTTGCTTTACTTTAAAAATGGGTCAGGGAATCAAAACATAAAAAATATTCCAACATTTATTACAAACAACGATCAGCAAATTCAACAAATCATCAAAAAGGAAAATTATACGTTAATTGTTGTTTCCTCGGATTATTTATTTTTAAAAAAACTTAGAGATTTTGGCTATAAAGGAAAAATCATCTATGAAGTTCAAGGTTTAGGCGAGGAAAAGTTTGTAAACCAAATTTTGAAAAGTATCAAAGGTCATATAACTCCTTATGCAAATGGCATATTATACCCAAATACGGCGCATCTAAAAAATCATTTTCAACAACACTATCCAACAATGAAGCAATTTTGTTTTCATAATTGTATCGATGTCAGCACTTTCTGCTATCGTTCTTTACCACGTCAACATTCACCAATTATTGGTTGGGTAGGACGCTTAGAGAAAAATAAAAATTGGGCAGGTTTCTTAACGATTTGTCACCAGCTAATGAAACAAAATCCTTCCATAAAAATCTGGATGTTTCATGACCCTACACTTGCTACACCTGAAGAAGTGGCTAGTTGTAAGAAAACGGTAAACGATTTACAATTAAAAAATAACCTAACAACTTATTCAAATATAAGTCACGATCAAATGGCAAATTATTATTCAATGATTGGCGATTCTAGAGGATTTTTATGTTCAACTTCGATCACTGAAGGTTTTGGTTATGCCGTTCTTGAAGCTATGGCTTGCCGTTGTCCTGTTCTCACAACAGATTCAGATGGCGTGAGAAGCTTTATTATCCACAATAAAACTGGGAAGTTTTTTAAAAATACAACGGATGCTGTTAACCAAGCAATGCAAATTATTAACGATACAAAATTACGAGAAACAATTCGAACAAATGCTCAAAAACATATTCATGTATATTTCAACCATACCCAGTACGCCCAAAACTTCATGAAACTTCTTAAGGTGTAAAATTTTTTTAGTTACTCTTTTTGTAGAAATACTTGAGATAAAGGAATGATAAATAATGAAAAATAAGGAAATATTGATTCATTTGCATATGCCAAAAACTGCGGGAACTACTTTAAAATATATTATTGGAAAAAATATCAATCGTAATTGTAACTTTCATGTTTATAAAGACGCTCCAGAAAGAGATGCTATTCTTAAAGAACTATCAAAAAAAAATGTTGCTTGTATTCAAGGGCACTTTCCATTCGGCGTTCATCACTATTTCTCAACTCCATCTACTTATATTACTATGCTACGTGAACCGGTAGAACGAATTATTTCTGAATATTACTTTATTCGAAGTATTCCCACTCACGATCAACACGAAAAAGTGAGTAATATGAGTCTAGAAGAGTATCATAAGCAAAACGACCATATGAATTTGCAAACTCGTTTACTATCTGGCTATCTCGGAAGCCCACTAACAAACCCTCATTTAGAACAAGCGAAAAAAAATATTGAAACTTATTTTTCAGTTGTTGGGATTACAGAAATGTTCAATGAATCTCTTTATTTAATGAAGAAAAGATTTGGTTGGCAAAATACTTTTTTTCGAAAGCAAAATATGACGAAAAACAAGCCACAAGTAGAACATTTGTCTCCGAGAATCATTGCATCAATAAAGGAAAATAATCAATTAGACATGGAATTGTACCGTTTATCAAAACAAAAACTAATGAAACAGCTAAACAATTTTCGCAGCACTCAGAGAAGGCGTTAACAACTTTCCCCTTAAAATTCACTCAATTTTAAATTTCTTTTAAATATTTTTTAAGCTTAACGATATCTATGATCCAGTCGGCTAGATTAGATGGTCTCGTATCGTCAACTGTTTCACCGATGAAATAATTCAACTGTCCTTTCGTAGATGTATTGATCAACACATCACTCATCTTAAAAAAATCACTGGGAGTAAGTATGAACTTTTGTGTAGGCTTGTTTTGAAAAACACAATTGTACATGGCAGAACCTGAAGGACCAGCGATAATGTTTGCATTTCTAAAAAGACTTATTTGCTTCCTTACGCTCAATTCCTGAGGGTGAATAATCGTAAAACCATGTGTAGCAAACAGATTTTCAACTTCCGTTTCATTTATTAATTTCCGTCTTCTATTAGTTAATTTTGATCTTGAAACATAAATTTTTTTAGGACCGATACCATCATCGTAATAATCACCTATTTTTCCCCAAATGTTTGCAGCGTGCGTCGATGTATATTTTCTTAAAACAAAAGACTGTACCGGAATATGAAGTCTTTCACATATCGTTGGGTGATGTAAATAAACGATTTGCTTTGGTCTTATTCCCAGTGCTCTTAAAAGATCAAGTT
>SKOL01000297.1 GCA_007120055.1 Anaerobacillus sp. | reverse complement strand
CTTTTCTAGCTACGATAAATTAGAAACGCGTAACGTTAAAAATTGTTCTAAATCATCTGTAGAAAGCTCAGAAAGTTTGTTTTCATTTGTATTAAGTAACTGGTCAGATAATGCTTGTTTCTTCTCCAACATTAAATGAATCTTTTCTTCAAGTGTTCCTTTAGTTAATAGTTTATGAACGGTGACATCTTCGGTTTGACCGATACGGTAGGCACGGTCTGTTGCCTGATTTTCAACAGCTGGATTCCACCAACGATCGTAATGAATGACGTGTGTTGCTGCTGTTAAATTAAGACCAACCCCACCAGCTTTTAAAGATAGGATAAAAAACGGTATGTCCTCATTTGTAAATTTAGAAATGAGTGCCTCACGTTTTTGACGTTCTAAACTTCCGTGTAAAAAAGGGATTTCGGTATTGAATTTCGCCTCTAGCCCTTTTTTGAGGATCGCTCCCATCTCTTTATATTGACTGAAGATTAGTGCTTTTTCTTGATTCGATTCAATCGTTTCAGCTAATAGCATTAGTTTTTCCCATTTTTCTGAACGGTTTTCGAGCTCGTCGCCATTTTTTAAGTAGTGAACAGGGTGATTACAAACTTGTTTTAGTTTTGTTAAGCTACTTAAAATAAGCGCTCTTCGTTCCATTTCCGACACTTGATCAATTTTATCAAAAAGGTCGTTAATGACCGCTTGATATAAACTAGCTTGCTCAACAGTTAACCCTACGCGATGAATGATTTCTTTTTTACTAGGGAGTTGTAAGTGGATGTGTTTGTCTTGTTTTGTTCTTCTTAGTAAAAAAGGAGAAATAAGCTGCTTTAGCTCTTGAAGCCTTTCTTTATTTTGTTTTTCGCCTTCAATTTCTTTAATGTATCGTTTCGAGAATTGTTGATATGAGCCAAGAAAATGGTCATTTAATAAGTCGATGATTGACCACATTTCTTTTAAGCGATTTTCAATTGGTGTTCCTGTTAAGGCGATCCTATGAACAGCGGTAATTTGCTTTATACTCCTTCGCTGCTTTGTTTCAATGTTTTTTACATGTTGAGCTTCATCTAAAATAAGGGCTTCCCATGTACGGGACATCCATAACGCTTCATCACGAACAGATAGAGAGTAGGAAGTGATTACAATATCATATTCATGGAGTGAATCTTCCAGCTGTTCTTTAGTAGAGCGATTTTGGCCGTGGTGTACATATATGTTTAATGATGGAGCGAATGTGTTGATTTCGTGTTCCCAATTTCCGATTAACGATGTAGGACAAATAAGAAGAAAAGGCTCATTTAAATCACCTTGTCTTGCTTCTTTTACGGCAAGTAAATAGGTAATCGTCTGGATCGTCTTACCTAACCCCATGTCATCGGCTAAACACGCCCCAAATCCAATTTTACGCATATTTAATAGCCAAGAGTATCCGTCTTGTTGATAAGCGCGTAATGCCCCATTTAGCGCTTTGGGGATTGTTCTTTTTTTCCACGTATGTATTGCTAAGTCTTCTAATAACTCATTGATTTTGTCGTTCCATTGAGTTTCCCACTTTATATTTTTATCTTCTTCGAGGTGAATTTGATAAGCATCCATGTAGGTCAGTTTCTTTTTTTCTTTATATTGTATTAATTTTGATTGAATTTTTTCTGCCGTAGAAACGTCCCAATATACCCAATTTCCTCTTAACTTTACAATTGGTCGTTTATGATCAACGAGTTGTTGGAACTCTTTTTCAGAAACGGTAATTCCGCCAACTGATATTGAATAATTAAAGTCAGCAATCGCTTGCCAATTTAATAAAGGTTCAGCTTCTCCTCTCGTTTCAATCCTATCTTTTTGCGTTAAGGTGACGGAAAAATCATTTTCTTTTTTATGCCACCAGCTTGGAACGAGAATTTTAATTCCTAATTGGTTAAAAGCTTCTTCATTTTCCGTTAAAAAATCATAAACCTCATCGATGGTAGCCTCAAAGGAGGGGGAAGTTAAAGAGAACTTATTAAATTGATGAATGTGATTTTTCCCTTTTATTAAAGCTTCATTAAAAAAAGTAATCGGGTTTTCTCGCCAAGGATGATGACCAACTAAAAGATCACTAACATCAATCATTAACGTAGGATCGTTACGGTCTTGAATAAATAAAGTGACTAGCCAGTGATCATCTTTGGATGATTTTTTCTCTTCTACCCGAATTCCGAGCTTAAAAGGAGCCACTTCAACGGCACCGATATTTTCTAGAAATTGTTGGTGTGCTTCTAAAGATTGTGAGAAAGGTGCGTCTTCTTGCAACTGTTCTAACATATTTTTAACGTTTTTCGATTGGTTTTGTATAAGAACATCGTAAGCTTTTTTTACTTCATGGTCCGAATTCATTACTTTATGAATATATGCATTTGTAAATGCGATAGAAAAGTCTTTTAATGAAACATTGCCAATCGCTGTTTCATTAAAAGAGTAATTGGCAGGGTGTAGCGCTAAAGTAGACGTTGGTGCACTATCTTCCCATTGTTGATAAGGGAAGTTACTAGTTTCCCATTCTCCATTTTCATTTGGGATGATGTTCCCTTGTTGAATTTCTTGTAAAACTGCTTTTAAAAACGCCTGTATGAATTGAAAGTCATCAGCTAATTTCCATTGTGATGTCGTTGTTAATTGTAAAATTGATGAAACGAATTGATCAAGTTCCGCAATGGAAATTTCTAAACCATTGATCGGGAATAAATGAGTTTCATACGTTGATGGAACGTGATATACCGGTACATTTCCAGCCTCACTGTAAAAGAGACGATTTTGTAATGGTACCTGAATGTGACATTCAGAAGTCTCAATAAAAGTCCCATAAAAAGAAGGTTGATGATTTCGAAATAAAGAAAGTTTTAACTCAAAAGGTGAATAAAGAAACGGATATTTAAAAGGCTCAATATCTACATATTTCTTATGCTTTTTTTGCTCACCCCAAATGAATAGGCTATAGCCTATTCGCTTTCTCAATAGACCACAATGAATAATGACCGGGTTAGGGTTGTAACTATTAATCAATTTTTTTCAACTCCTGAATGAACGCCCGAAAAGTTTTAAACCTCCGTTTAATACCTGACACATAAAACGCAAACGTTTGTTGTTGATCTAACTTTTCGTATATGAGCTTTAATTGCTTAATATAATGAACAGCTTCAACATAATGAATTCTAGACTTTTTTTGAACTAATCTTTCGACGACTTGATGTAAGAAAGGAAGTAGCAATTCTGGTCGTTTTTTCATTACATTTGTTATTAGTTTTTCAATTTCCGGCGAGAGCGTTGTGACCTCTTTTTTAGCTGTTAAAAGAGATTCAATCCCTTCTTCAAAAAGCTCTTCTTCTGTTACGATTTGATAATATGTCGCTTCGGTTTGCGCGCGATATAGATCTGCTTGTAACTGTGGGATAATAAAATGTAATACTTTTTCTTTTTCCTTTTTGTTACATTTCTTTACCCTTGAAATATAGCTTGAGAAAGAAGGTTGCTGAAGCCAATTTTTCCAAACAATTGTTAATTTCTCTTCGTCAGTACCTGTTTCTATTAACATCTCTTCATATAATTTTCCTAGAGTGCTTCCTTGTTTTGGCTTATCGTAAGGGAAGAAGATTTCAAACCAATGTTTCATCATCTCAAATTCATGTTTTTGTTCCATAATAAGAAAATGATCGATTAATTCACTATGGTGCATTGTCGCTTGAAGGTCCCTTAATAACGCTAATGAATGTACACCGTCATCGGCTTGTAAATATAAAAGACTTGCAAGCTTTATAAAAAACGATTTTTGCTTGCGATTATTTTTTATTAATTTTTCGGCATGTTTAATTAAAATATTTTCTCGTTCCTCACAAAGTAACCATGTCGTCACTAGTTTTTCAATAGGAGAGGTCTGCTCACCATGAATCAACTGATCAAATAACAGTGATGTATACCAATCATAGAAAGGAGATCGTGCCTTTGTAGCTTCTCTCTTCATTACAGGGTATCCCTGGTGCAACAACTCGTTAAAAAAAGCAGAAAATCGATTTTGACGGAAGCGGTAAGTATCATAATCGATGGCTTTTTTTAATAATTGCTCAGTAAGAACGGTCATAGCGATGATTGTATATTGATCTTTTTTATCTTCTGCAGTTTTTTGCAAATCTTCGAAAAAAAGCTGTACGATGTTTTCGAATTGCTCATGACTAAAATGACCTGATTTAGAAAGTGTTTGGTAAACGTCACCGACAAACGGACGTAAAACTTTTGTGAAATGCTTCCAAGTCGATTCAAGGTCTTCATTTAAATGGTCGGTAATTAAGTTCAATTTTATCTTTTCCATATGTCACCACTTATAATTTCAATGTATCCTTCTATTGTAGTACGAAACACCGTCATAAAACAAATCGGTATGATACTTTACAACATTTTTTACGGATAGAGTGATAGCCAAGCGAATGCTTGGCTACAACTAAAAAAGGCAAGAAAGCTTGTAGAAAAACCCTTTATAAATGAGTTAAAAAAATACTGAATACAGTGATAATACTGTAATGGCACTTATAACAACGATGATTAGGTTAGCTCCTAAAAGAGCGATTACTATTGCTGTGGTGCCGCCGATAATACCGAACCAAATATCATCTTGAATAAAAAGAATCCCTGGAAAAATGAGCGCTCCTAATGCTGCGTAAGGGACATTTTGCAGGACGGCTTTTACCTTTGGTGGTAATTTTTTTCCATTCATTGCTACTAGAGGTAAAACTCGTGGGATATATGTCACGATGGCCATCCCTAAGATGATGATAAGCATAGTTTGAGACATTAGCAATTACGCTCCTTTACTCTTATGATCTGACTGTTTATAAAAATTTTGTTTTTTTGAGTAAATGATTTCAATCACAATGGCTGACACTAACGTGGCAATAATAATTGCCCAGCCAGTAGCAATGAATAAGGTAAAGATTGAATTTAACACCGCTGCGAAAACGGCGAGCCAAACAATTTTTCGATGCTTTTTTAACGATGGTATTAATAAAGCGATGAATAATGCATATAAGGCAATCGACATACTTTGTTGCAATGTCGCCGGTAACGAAGTACCTATCGCATAACCGATGCCGGAATTAATCACCCAACTTGAATATGCAATTGAAGCAACCCCTAAAATATATGAACTTGTAAGCTTTCCTTCTTTTGTCGAGGAAACGGCAAATACTTCGTCGGTCATTCCGAAAGCATATAGCCCCTTTATGATCGGATGGTCTTTAACAGATTTTTCACTGATTGCAGTGCTCATTAATAAATGACGTATATTAATAATGAACGTTGTAAAAATAATTTCAAATGCTCCTGTTCCAACAGCAATTAAACTTAATGACATATATTGAGCAGCGCCTGCAAAAACGAAGGCACTCATTGCGATCGTCTCAAGTAATGTGAGGCCAGTTGTTTCAGCAATAAAGCCGTAAGTTAAAGCAACAGGCAAATAACCGATTGCGATACTAACACCTGCTAAAAGTCCTTTTAGATAATCTGATTTCTTTTCCTGTATCGAGCCGGAGAAAAACATGCTTTCGTCCCCTTTAACATTTTAGTAAATAAATAATATTTTACTCCCATAGGCTTATGTATGTAAAGGTGTTAGTTAGTTGGCTAGTTGGTTAGTTGGTTGGTTGGAAAGGTAGGTGCAAGATTTCTTCATGATAACACGACGCGGTTGAGGTCAGTTTCCAACGTAAATTGGTGACGCTGCATCGTCATGCTGGTCTTGTATGAAAAAAGGCGGGTGCTTTTGCGAACGAACGTCTGAGATTCGGTAGAAGGTCAAGGTGAAGTGAGGGAAAGCACCCGTCTTTTCATATTAGAAGGAGGTGAGTATATTGAAAATGGTTGATGATGTTTTTGAAATGTATAAAGATCATTTAACAGGTGATGAAGAAGATGTACTAGTGATTATTTACGGAATATTAGACGGGTTTAAAAGTGATGAATTGGATAAGTTATATCAAGACTTAAAAGCAGAAGAGAAGTTTGAGATGATTGCTTTATATTTATATGAAAAGCTCCGTCTGAAAATGTTTCAGGAAGGTATTGGGCACATCAGTAATGGAGACGATCAAGATAACAGATTACTGCATTAAAAAGTTGGACAGTTGGTTAGTTTGTTAGTTGGAAAGCTGAAAGTTGGAAAGTGGAAAAAACCATTGAATTTACATCTTGGATGGTGATGGATGTGTCGTTATGAGCTTTTGTATGAAAATGTCCGGTCGAATTCTAGAGTGAGCCTCTAAAACTCGATAGAGGTTTACAGCGAAGCGAGAGAATTCGGCCGGCATTTACATGTTAGATGGAGACGATATTGTCATTATTTATGCAATTTTTTTAAATTGAATCGCCAATTCCTCTTTTTCCTCATCTGACAAAGTTTTCTCTGCCATCGGAAAAAGAATATTTTCTTCTTTCATAAAATGGTCAGTTAACGTTAAATAAACAATTTTTAAATGACGGAACAAGTCAAATGCTTCTTCTTTTGTAATTGTTTTTTCGTTTTCTTTTATGAAAGCTACTTTATCCATAAATTCCTTTAGATTAAGTTTTGCAGTGTTATGTTCGTACTCCATTACTGCAATAGGGCCACCTTCACGGCCAATGTAGTTAACCATCATCTCAAAAAGTACATCTTCTTCACGATTTGAATGAGGTTCTAGTTCGGCAATAAAAATTGATAATTTTTCGTGAAGTTGATCAATCGCATTATTCCAATCTGTAATTGTGTCATCAGCTTCAAACGCTTGTACCATTTGATTAAACTCTGCCATTTTTGCAAGAAGTGATGGATGTTCATCGATTAGTTGCTTTAATGGTGCACAATAGTTGATTTCATTTGGGTCTCCAAACCCTCCAAAGCAAGGTGAGTTATGATTCATGTTTATTTCCTCCTTGTAATTACAAGTAATTTATAAATTCTATAAGGTAAGTGTACATAATAAACAAGTTTAATGAGGTGATAATCATCACAACCTAAGTAATTTTTTTTGAAAAGTTGGTTTGTTGGTTAGTTAGGTAGAGCCGAAAGTGGAAAGTGGAAAGTTGGAAAAAACATTGGTTTTACATTGTAGAAGATGACGTCACATTGTCAAGCGGGATTTGTATAAAAATGGCCGGACGAGTTTTCGAGTGAGCCTCTAATTATTGATAGAGATTTAAAGCGAAGCGAGAGAACTTGTCCGGCATTTACACCTTAAATTGTATGGTATGCCGTCATGAACATATTGAATGAAATTATCATCTGTTGGGGATTCTAAACTTGAGGTGATTAAGATGAATCATAATGACATCCAACAAACTTTACAAGATGCATTAAATAATGAAGAAGAAATGATGCGCACGTATTTAATTGCCGCAGAACGAGTCCATGAAAGTGAAGAATTAAAGCTTCGCCTAAGGGAATTTGCAGAAGGCAATGCGAAACGTTCGCGGCAATTAATGGATGAAATAAAAAGATTTACTGATTAATTTTCCGCATGTTTATTTAAAGCTTGAATAGCTTTTGTACCGACACCAACAAATGTTTCGAGGATTGTTTGTCCTCCAGCAATGGCAAAAATAAAAATAGCAGGTATAAAGATTGTTGGGTAAAGTATATAACCTAACCCGAAAATAATGGCACTCCAAACACCAGCACACCAATAACAATTTAATAAATAGCCGAGTTTTGAATCAGGAACCTTTTTTGTTTTCTCGTGTCCGTGATCGGAAATTGTTTTATGTTTTAAAAACGGTTTTCGAATAAATTCAGTAATCTTATCAAAAACAATTAAATGAGTGAAACGATAGCTTGCTAAAATAATCATAATAAACATCATCCAATTAAGTTCAACCAATGAAATTCCTCCTCAATGTTAGTTAGTTTCTTTACATGTTATTAACTAAAAAGGATAATTTCATACAAAGCCTTCAATGGTGGCATGCTTGTCGCCACCATCTAAACTCGAAAGTCGGGCGAGGGTTCTAACCAACAAACCAACATTTATACAAACGCTCGTTCACTAAAGTACTCGCCATTTTCGTACAAAAAAGTTAGCTGGTAATAATACACAGCTAACTTTCACTCGTTTTTATAGTATAATCAAAAGTGGTTTTTCAATTTTTATTTTTTGGAGGTTTATTCAAGAGCCATTGAATAAATCTCTTTTTTTCTGTCTAAATATTTGCTTGGCTTGTGATGGACTTCTACCCCTTTATTAACGATTAGCTTGGCATTTTTACAATAACTGTTGGATCTCTTTTTTTCTTTTTAATAGCCGTCTAAGTTTTAGTTTTTGATCATTGATGGACTTTTTATCTTCGGCCTGGAGAGATTCGTAAAGCTCCATTAACGTATAGTCAATTTCCATACCAATAATATTAATAATCGTGTCTGGATCAAGGTCGTGGTCAAAATCTCGATATTCAATAATTGCACCGTATTGATTCATAACGATTTTTTCACCTCCATCAATTTCAGTAATAGATTGAATAACACCCTCTTTAAAAAATGTAATATACTGTGGTCCTTCTGTGTACGTTTTAATAAAACCGCTGCCACTATATTCTGTCATGATTAATTCAAGAGCTTTGGCAACTAATTCTTCACTCACTTTTAAGCAGTCGACGTTAATCGTTAGTTTGTTACCGTTTTTTTTGAAGGGAATTTCATGAATGGAGTGGTTTGTATCTATAATTAAATATATGATTTCATCGTTATAACGCCAATAAAGTGAGCATTGGTATTCCATCATCTTATTAATGAATTGCTGAAGCGATTGCTTGGATAGTTCTACTTGGAAATCATGAAATTCTGCTTCGAAAAAATGTGGAACCATCTTAACACTCCTTACTAAAGAAAATCTAAAGCTATTTCTATATAAGTATGAAGTGGACAGTTTGAAAAGAAGTAAAAAATATATAAAAGTAAATGAAATATAACTGTAAAAAAGAGGTTGTCTCAAAAGGGACAAATGACTTTCGAAACGGGGCAGTCATGTGAAAAAAGAATCAAAAAAACAAATGATTTTCTAACGGAGCTCGTCGCTCGAAGAAAGAAAATCATTTGCCAAGATTGATCTCAATTAACATCTAATCCATACCTTTTAGAAACAATATCATAAAATCCAAATGAATTGTAAAGCTTCTTAGTAGCAATATTGTTTACTCCTGTTTCTAGTTCGATCGCTTTTAAATCATTTTGTTCAGCCCAAAATATTATATGTAATAACAACTTTTTAGCAATACCTTTTTGACGATATTCTTTATGAACGTATAGTTCGTTTAACCATATATAATGGCCACCCTTTTCTAAACTTATTGCTAAGTTAAAGAAAGCAAGACCAATAATTTGTTCGTTTTCTTCTACCGCAAATATTCTAGCGGTTGATCCTTCCGCTAATGCTAAATCAATCGAAACTTTAAGCTTTGCATAGGAATCACTATCACCGATTTGCTCCATTTGTCCCATCATGAGGTCAGCAATGTTTTCTCTTAAATTTTCACTGGCATTATTTTCAACTAAAAAGACATTCACGTAGGACCCCTCCTATCCTCAATACAACATATTCGTTAATTGTAACAAAAATCCTTTAAATTAACGACGATATTATTGAATAATTAGGGAATAAGTTTCTTTGTGGGACAGTTTAAGGTAAAACTATATTAATTTAAAATGTAAAATTAATTATATGGGTGAAGCTTCGTAGATAAACCTACATACAATTGTAAATT
>SKOL01000431.1 GCA_007120055.1 Anaerobacillus sp. | reverse complement strand
CCCCCACCTCAACGCGTAGCGTAGGTGGGAACTTTTAATCAGGTGGAGTCGAGACTCCATCTGATTTCTCGATGTTTCAGCTTGCTGAAACGAGTTCGCTACGAAATATATATTATATGTAAAGAATATTACCTACTAGATTTCGTTGATGTGAAATATGTCACAGGAAATGATTCAAATATGACCAAATTAACAAATTACCTAGACAACACAAGGGATACAGCGTTTTCGAACATTTCATGAACTTTCTATAAAATGTGGAATCGCTTTGGTAAGCCAAGCTACTTCTCCGATAATCTTCTCAGCGCTTTGCGACGAGTAACCACAGGAGCAGTGAAAAGCGATCGAGAGCCAGCGATGGCACTAAAGACGGTTTTCCGGCTGATAAACAAATTAAAAAAGGAATTATCAGCTCAAATTGCGGATAATTCCTATATCGCTCCTCATATAACGGTCCCTTAAATATAAACTACTCCAAGCTATTCTTTTTCCAAAATCTCATCATTAATTTACGATAATCTTCTTCTTTACCGATATCATAGCGTTCACCGATTAAATTAACTCCATAACAATTTTCATCATTTAATGAAGCTTTAATTGCATCTGTTAGTTGAATTTCCCCACCTGCACCTCTTTCCACTTTTTCTAAATACGTAAAAATTGAGGGATTAAATACATAGCGACCAGTAACCGCTAAATTGGAAGGTGGTGACGAACGAGGCTTTTCAACTATATCAATAACTTGATATTGTCTTTTGTCACTTTCCTTTTCTTTTACAACACCATAGTTTTGTAAAAACTCATTTTTTACTTTTTGAAGACCAATGGTTGAATTTTGGTATATATTGTACGCATGTATCAGTTGGTCGATAGCTCCTTTTTTTGAACATAAAAAAAGGTCATCGGGAAGCAATACAGCAAATGGCTCGTCACTTACAAAATGTCGCCCTAGCTTTACCGCATCACCTAACCCTTCCGCATACGGTTGACGAATATATTGAATGTGAACATTCGGTGCTACAACCTGCTCTATTAAATGATGTTTATTTATTTTCTGTAAAAATGCCTCTAATTCCAGAGAGCGATCAAAATAATCTAAGATCATGTTTTTATTACGGGAAACGACAATTAAAATTTCTTCAATGTCAGCCTCAGCGGCTTCTTCCACGATATAATGAATGGCCGGACGTCCATTGATCGGAAACATCTCTTTCGGTAACACTTTCGTAATCGGCAAATTCCTCGTGCCGTAACCCGCTGCTGGAATAATTGCTTTTTTCACCTTCTTCATCTGAAGTCCATCCCTTCATTTATTACAGTTACTATATAAATTATTCTAAGAGCGGATGGCTTGTAAGTTGTCCTTTTAAAAACTAAAAAATATATAACGCTCAAAATTCTCCTTAAACAAAATATTTATGTAAACCTCTCGTGTATTATTTTTCAAATTATATACTTCATAACTCACACAACGAACGAAACTTTCATACTTTAATAACAGGGAGAAAAAACTAGGAAAATTATAGTATTTATTTTTCAAATATAATTTTCGTATGTATCTTTTAAATTTATATTCACCTCTAATCTAAAATTAAAAAAGGAGAAGCTCACCTCCAAATTGGTGGGGCGTATTGATTTCCAGCTGCCCCCCCCGGGACCTAAATTCGGTTTTGGAATTGCGATCATTGTGTTTGTAGTGATTTTGTTGTTTTTATTTGGTTTAAAATGGTTTTAGCAACTTTACTTTAACAAACAAAAGGGTCAGCTACATACCCTAATTCGGATAAGGAACTGACCCTAAAATATCTTTTTAAAATCATGATTAAAAGCTGCCCTCTTCAACTAACAACTCCCAATTCTCACCGTGATCTGTCGTTTCATACAGGTTGTTTTGGAAGGTCGCAACGATCACTTCAGATGAATTGTTGATTGCAATATAGTTTGCTGCATCGGTTTGTAAATAGAGATCATATGTGATAAATTCTTCTCCTTTTAATCTGTACAATCCGCTTTGGCTTGCTTCATAAAAAATGACTTCATCATCGCTTACTACATTAAGTGCTGTAATAAAGCCTTCCACTTTTCTACTCCAATCTACGCCGCCATTTTCTGAGTACATTAGTCCAGAGCTCGTTGCTGCATAAACGACATCATCGTTATTAGGAGCAATCGCTAAGTCAAAAAACTCATCAGGTTCTAACGGTAAGCCATTCGTCTTGACAACTTCCCAACTATAACCTTTGTCAGTAGATGCAAAAATAAAATGGTCATTGTTGTCAATCGCATACGATAACAGCTTACCTTGACTTTGGGTAGAGGTTAATGCATGAAAATCAATCATTCCATAGAAACTACGAACTTCCCATGTTTCACCTAAGTCTTCACTCCACATAAACCCTAGTGGATCTTCTAAAGAACTTCCAGGTTCGGGATGACCACTAGTCATCAAATACTTTGAATCCGCAACTTGTGAAAAGCCCATTAAATCAAACTTTTTACTACCGACGTAGTAAGCTTCACCACTTTGTTTATTATATTCAATTAAACCGTCATGACTAGCTAGAAAAATTTTATTTGGATCTTCTGGATTTATCGACATCCCATGAATATGTGTATAAGAAAATGATTGTTCCCGTTCTTGAACAGCTTCACCAACGAAAAACGGTTCTGTTTCATCAACTCTTTCTTCAGATCCGCACGCCGATACGATCGCCAAAACACTAGCTAATCCTATCGTTAATAACCCCTTTTTTATATTCATTTCTCCATCTCCTTTAACTTCTATCTAAGTTAATTCTCTAATCTATTATCAAAACCCTTAGAAGAAAATGCTTGCCAATTCTAGAAAGTCGAGTCACATTTTCTCCTCTGTTAGTTAATGCTAACCTTTCTGCTTTTGTAAAACTTACGAATAGCACCAAATAAAATAAACCCAATGTTAATAGCTGCGAATATCCCTAATAATCTCCAATCAGCCCCTGGCTCTAAAGGGTTTTCTTGACCAGCTAACCAAGGAGAGTTGATTCCTCCAAGTCCATCTTTAGGACTATGGGCAAATACTTTATAAGGAGCTAGTAACAAAAAGATAAAAAGAAAACCAGCAATTCTATTTCTAGATCTATTTTTCATCTATATCACCCATTTTTTTGTATTTTCACCTTAAATACATCATGCTAGAAAACTGTGAAGAAACAATCGAGAAATTATGAAGAAAAGTGAACATTTATTAAGAAAAGCACCTAGCGCCCGCCTAGCAGATCGGAGGTAGTTACCTTTCAGAGTTAAAATATTATACTTTTCTTTAACCCAAAAACTGCCCTAAGTTTTAACCGAGGGCAGTTTCATTTCCATTACAGCGAACTCGTTTCAGCAAGCTGAAACAACGAGAAATCAGATGGAGTCTCGACTCCACCTGATTAAAAGTTCCCACCTACGCTACGCGTTGAGGTGGGGTCTATAACCCTTAAACCATTTATGGATTAACGGTTAATTCCTACTTTAAATTTCGCTTTTGCTTCGATACGCCGACGGTGCAATATCGGTTCTGTATATCCGCTCGGTTGAACGTAACCTTGAAAAACTAGTTCACACGCTGCTTGAAACGCTACTGAATTTTCATAGTCAAGAGACATAGCTCGATAATTCGGATCATCGGCATTTTGTTCATCTACTACTTTCGCCATCTTTTTCATCGTCTCGAGAACTTGTTCTTCTGTACAAACCCCATGGTGTAACCAATTTGTCATATGTTGACTGGAAATACGTAAAGTTGCACGATCTTCCATCAGTCCAACGTTGTTGATATCCGGAACTTTCGAACAGCCAACCCCATGTTCAACCCAACGAACAACATATCCAAGAATTCCTTGTGCATTGTTATCTAACTCCTCTTGAATATGTTCAGCGGTCCAATTAGGAATTTCGGGCACAGGAATTTGTAAAATTAAATCTCGTAAATCCTCTTCATTACTAGCTAAGTGGTTCTGAACTTCTTTTACATCGATTTGATGATAATGTAATGCGTGTAAGGTTGCTGCTGTCGGTGAAGGTACCCATGCCGTGTTGGCTCCCGCCTTAAGATGATTAATTTTTTGCTCAACCATATCACTCATCAAATCAGGCATTGCCCACATTCCTTTACCGATTTGGGCACGACCTGGTAAACCAGATTCTATACCTACGATAACATTTGATTTCTCATAAGCTTGTAACCACTTTGATGATTTCATCTCATTTTTACGAACCACAGGTCCTGCTTCCATCGAAGTATGAATTTCATCTCCCGTTCTATCTAAGAAACCTGTATTAATAAAGACAATCCTATCTTTTACTTGTTCGATACAATTTTTTAAATTCAATGTTGTTCGACGTTCTTCATCCATGACACCAATTTTCAACGTATTTCTTTCCAATCCCAGTAAATCTTCAATGCGGTCAAACAGTTGATTAGCAAATGCAACTTCGCGAGATCCGTGCATTTTTGGCTTAACAATGTAAACGGATCCTTTCTTTGAATTTTTATATTGACCATTCCCTAAAAGATCATGCATAGAAATAAGCCCTGTAATCACACCATCCATAATGCCTTCAGGTACCTCGTTTCCATTATTATCTAGTACCGCATTGTTTGTCATTAAGTGACCTACGTTACGAACAAACATTAATGATCGCCCTGGTAAAGAAAATTCTGTTCCCGATGGAGAAGTATAGGAACGATCACAGTTTAACGTTCGCGTAACAACTTGCCCCCCTTTTTGAAAACTTTCCGTCAAATCTCCTTTCATTAACCCTAACCAATTACGATAAACTTCAACTTTATCGTCTGCATCTACTGCTGCTACAGAATCCTCAAAATCCATAATTGTCGTAAGCGCGGATTCTAATACAACGTCCTTTACACCTGCTCTATCAGTTTTACCAATAGAATCGGTAAGATCAATTTGAATTTCAAAATGTAACCCATGATTTTTTAACAATATCGTCCGTGGAGTATCGGGTTGTCCTTGAAAGCCAATGAATTGTTTCCCATGTTTAAGCGTTGTGGATTTCCCATTATTAAGTTGAACGATCAGTTCACCGTCATTAATTGTATAATTGACAACATCTTTATGACTGCTATCAATTAACGGAGCTGCCCCGTCAAGAAATTCCTTTGCATAAGCAATGACTTTCTCACCACGAACAGGATTGTATTGATTGCTTTTTCCTGCTCCCTCTTCTTCACTAATCGCATCAGTTCCGTAAAGAGCATCATAGAGACTTCCCCAACGAGCATTGGCAGCATTAATTGCATAACGAGCATTATTTACTGGTACGACTAATTGCGGTCCGGCTTGGAGCACAATTTCATCATCGACACCTTTGGTTGAAATCTTGTAATCTGGTTTTTCTGGTTCAAGGTAATTAATATTTTGTAAAAACAACTTATACTCACCAAATTGAAAATGATCTTTATTATTCTGATGCCATTCGTTAATTTGACTTTGCACCTCCTCTCTCATAGCTAACAATGCTTTGTTTTCTGAAGAAAGTTCATTAACTAATGTCTCAAAACCGGCCCAAAACCGCTCGCCATCTATTCCAGTTCCCCCAATAGCCTCCTCATTAATAAAATCATATAATACTGATGCCACTTGAAGATCCCCCACTTGAACATAGTTTTCCATAAAATATTTCCCCCTTAAATTAAAATTATCAACTATAACATAACAGAGTTATAATAATTAATCTGTATTATAACACATTGTTGTTGATTATTACATTGGAAATTGAGAATTTTTTTCCTATTCATTTGCGTAACGAAAAAAAACCTTGTTTTCCAAGGTTTTCTTAAGATAAGTCAATAAATTTTGAACTTTAGAGGGATATAGCTTTTGATGTAAGGATGTGTTTTTTTAATAAAAATTTTCGTTAATTTGGCATTTTCTCTGTCCTAAAACTATAAAGTTATAGGTAAGAGGGATTAAATGACAAAACGTGTTATTAATGAACCTTTCTTAGGCATACACATACCTTATTAATAAGATTTTATTTTAAAAAGGACGGATGATTTATGCCTGCAATTGTTGGAGCCGTAAAAATAAATAGTATCGGTAGTAGCGCGGTTTTTAATATCGGTGACGTTTTTACCATCTCTCCTACGAGTACTGCAAAAACGTTTGCTGGAGCTGGGTCATTTAATACTGGTGACTATTTAAAAATTTCAAATGAATATAGTGCAACGAATACGTATGATAAAGATTTAGCTGATTCGAACATTAGCACAATCATTTAGCATAGGTGGTGCTTAAATGAATTTTTACATTAATCAAACCATTAACATTAATACGTTAAAAGTAGATGGAGTTACAAATTCTTCGGTATTACAAATTGGTAGCGCTGGTATTATAAGAGCTTTATCAAACCTTTATAATACCGGAGACTTTGTTGAACCAGCGCCAGAGCCTGGGGAACCAGTAGATCCTACTCCAGTTATTCCGCTCGCACCCCCAGCTCGAGCATTACCGCCTACTGGAGCCGCTTTATAATCATTTTATGTCATAACCGTAATGAAGGAGGAGTTATGTACAATCAATACGACTACAATACCTATATCCAACACATCTACCAATACTTAGAAGCACAGCAAAGTAAAATTGACCAACTAGAATTAACCATTGAAATCCTTCAAGACGAGCTAAATACGTTAAAAAAACAAACTTCAGGTAGAGCAGAAAGAATCGAATATAAATTTGACCAACTAAAAGTTGAAAGATTAGAAGGAACGCTTAATATCGGCATAACTCCTACTGGTGGAATAGAACCTAGTTCCATTGAAGATTTCACCATTAACCGAAACCATATTGATGTTCCTTCTGCCAAAGAGCAACACCCAAATTTTTATGAAAATATTAAAAAGAACGTTTATGATTATTTAAATAATGATTGTTATAACGTCATGAAATCGATCGAACAGGATTATAATTATCAGTTAGACGTCCCTTATCGAAATTTCATTGTTGAAGATATACGAAAGCAAATCGATAAACGAATTCAATATTATTTAAAAGATGTCACCCTCCAAGACCATAGTGAAGATTCTTTAAAACAACTGGAGGAAACAACAATTAACAATGTGAAAAATGATATTAATCGAACCATGGAAGAGTTTATTAAACATTTACCTAAGAAGGGAGAATAATCATCTATGAATTTCACCGTCGTGAACCACAATATTAGTGTCGGTAATATTGATGTCGGGGGAGTATCATCATCTTCTATTTTTTTAGTCGGAGACACTGATAGCGTTTCATTATCATCCGTCTTTGATACACCACCAGAATCATTAATTATCGGTCCTTTTGTGCCCCTCGCACCAGAATAGGATGTGAACAGATGACAAGAAGAACTTCGATGGTAAACTATACAAAAGTTATTAACGTCAGTTTAAGTTCCATTTTTCATATTGGCGACTCTGCTCAAATCACCCCTCGTGCTAGAGCGCTTGCTGTACAACGTCAACTTCAGTTATTTTATGCAAATGAAGGGAACTTTTCGCAGTTTCCTATTTTCACAATGGAGCTCCCAAAACCTACCGTTCAAGAAACGGTGACAATAAATAGATATAATCCTTCCGCTTTCATAAAAGTAAACCGTATTAACGTCACAAGTGTGGCAGCAGCGAGTGTATATCAAATCGGTTCAACGAACTTTATCGAATCAGAATCTAGAGTTAAACACATTAGGCAGATTTTACACGATGAAGAAAATTAACTTAACGTTGTAACCTATAAACCATCCTCACATAAAATAAATATTAATACGAATTGAAGAGGGTGTTATTATGCCTGCGATTGTTGGAGGGCCTTTTAAAATTAATGATAATGGTGGTGTAATTAACTTTGGAGATACATTAAATATATCTCCAAAAAGCACATCAAAATCTGTGTCCGGATCAGGATCAATTAGTTCAGGAGATTTTGTGATTTCAAATAACGGTATTAGTGTAAATAATACGCTTGACCCTGATTTAGCAGATCAAAATGTAGGTGCGAATGTATAAATGATGGGGCTGTTCCAAAACAAAGTGTTAGACACTTTTGGGACACCCCCATCATTTATTACTATCATTTCAAAGAAGTCATGTACACTAAAAAACTAATATAAAATGAAAAGTGGTGAATTTTAATGGATCGTGACATGATGGAGTGGATGAAACCTTTTCAAAAAACGTTTGACCAAGATTTTTTAAAAAATTTTCAGCATCTTTTTGAACACAACAACGAACGAAAAAATAGCCTTAAAGTGAACCTTTACGAAGGACATAATGAACTGCTCTGTGTTGTTCTCTTACCTGGCATTGAGAATGTTGATAATATCTCTTTAAACATTCATTTAAACACACTCGAAATAAGTGGAAATTGCGACGTACATTTTGATCATTTCAGCTTAAGACAAAAAGAGTTTGAACTTAGTGATTTTAAACGAGTCATCCAACTTCCTTACGTGGTTCGAGAAGATAAAGTTGACGCTACTTATCGGAACGGTTTATTAATTATTCACCTTTATAAACAATTGTCAAATAAACAAAACGAACATCGAATCAATATTAAGCATATCGATGAATGATCGTATCAACCGCCACCATCTGACTAGGATGTAATGTCGGTTGATTTTCTTTCACTGCTCTGTTTATTTCTTGGCGAAATTAGAAAGAGGGTACGCCATTAAATGTCTTACGGTGACACTTGTTTGGGATACCCTCTTAGTTTTTTTATCTTATTTCCTCTACATATTCCTCTAACCAATCATACTTCAACAAACCTCGATGTACGTTTACAATAATACCTTCTCGATCAATAATATACGTATACGGAATACTATCAATGTTATAAAGTGTTGACACAACCCCTCTTCTCTCTTCATTCGGTTGATCAACAAACGTTGGGAAATCTACACCAAACTCCTCCATGAATTCATCGGCAGCTTCCGGACTTCTTTCTTGTAAAGCTAAATTAACCCCAACTACTTTTACACCCTTATCTTTATAATTATTAGAGAATTCAATTAAGTCCGGCATTTCTTCTCTGCATGGAGGACACCATGATGCCCATAAATTTAAAACGACGATATCTCCTCTAAATGATGATAACTCAGCTTCTTCCCCAGTGTGCCATAAAGGAAGAGTAAAGTCTGGTGCAATCATCCCTTCTTCTGCCCCTATTCTCGGCTGAGTAGTAGCAACAACATAAGCAATCAGTCCAACAGAAACAATCAATACAATTAAACTTGTTAACCTTTTATTAATCACAATTGTCCTCCCTAGTAATAACAATTTCTAAAATAATTGAGTGCATTTTATATTTACAATCCACATCTCACTATATTTAGTTGAGATGATTCAAGTAAATGTAGTATCTAAGTGGTTACAGATCCTTATTATAAATTTCATCGATCTGTATTTAGATACATATTTATTAACGTTAATTAAAATCCTCTACTAATTCCATTCTCCTTATACTATATCGAATATCATCGCTCATTGGTATAAAAGAATATAACAATTTAGAAACATAACTTTAAAAAAAGATCAAGAAATATGAAAAACCTTGTTAAAGTATACAAGGTTCAATTCATATTTTAAATTAATTGATCTTAAATGGTTTAAGGGTTATAGACCCCCACCTCAACGCGTAGCGTAGGTGGGAACTTTTAATCAGGTGGAGTCGAGACTCCATCTGATTTCTCGATGTTTCAGCTTGCTGAAACGAGT
>SKOL01000401.1 GCA_007120055.1 Anaerobacillus sp. | reverse complement strand
TTTTTCCACAATACACGGTACGACAAATGGCCAATTTTTATAAAAGTATGTATCCAATGTGGAATGAAGCGCGGTTTCAAGAGTTAAGCAAAGTATTTCCGATTAGCGTTAATAAAAAGATTCATAGGATGTCAAAAGGGATGCAGCGACAAGTCGCTTTTTGGTTATCGCTCTCTACGATGCCAGAACTACTTATTTTAGATGAGCCGTTTGATGGCTTGGATGCAGTGATGAGGCAAACGGTGAAAAATTTACTTGTTCAAGACGTTGCTGAACGTGAAATGACGATTTTAATTTCTTCCCATAATTTACTGGAAGTTGAGGACTTATGTGATCATATCGGTATTTTACATCACGGCGAAATAATGATTGAAAAAGAGTTAGATGATTTAAAGACGGACGTGCATAAAATTCAAGTTGCATTTAAAGGTGGAGTGATGCCTGAAGGACTTTTAAAAGAGTTTGACGTCTTGTATAAAGAAGAACGAGGCAGTGTTCATTTATATATCGTCAGAGGGGATGAAGAAGAAGTTTCTGCTCATATCGACTTTTTCATGCCTGTATTATTTGACGTCTTACCATTGACGTTAGAGGAAATTTTTATTTATGAAATGAGGGATGTCGGCTATGCGATTGAAAACGTTATTGTTTAATTCGGGAATATTTGTTCAAAACGTTCGAGCTGTCGGCTGGATTTTTATTGCGTACTTATTATGTTTACTATTCGCGGTGCCATTGCGTATTTTAATGATGACAAGCTCAAGTGATGACTTTTACCATCGAATGTATGAGTTTACCGGTGAAACGTTATTTAGATTTTCTGCTGGTTTTCAAATGATTTTGATGTTTACGGTTCCGGTGTTACTTGGGATCTTTATTTTCCGCTATATGCAAGTAAAACTATCAGCAGATTATATTCATAGTTTGCCGATTAAGAGAGAGGCATTGTATCAGCAAAATGTGATTTTTGGACTTGGAGTTTTAGTTGTTCCTGTATTACTTACTGGACTTATATTGTTGATTATAAGTGGATTTGTTGATGCACCGAATGTTTTGAAACTAGGAACGATTGCAGCATGGGTGGCAACGACGATTGTAGTCAATGTATTTGTATTCATGGCTACTGTTTTTGTGGGGATGTTTACTGGGATTTCTGTTTTCCAAGGGGTTCTGACATATATTTTACTCGTATTTCCGGCGGGTGTTACCGTCTTGTTTTTCATGAATGTAAACTATTTTTTACGTGGTTTTGCGGTAGATTATTATTTGGATCAGCAAGTGGACCGGTGGTTACCGTTTGTTCGTGTAGGTGAACTTACACATACACCATTTTCCGGTAGTGACTTCCTCGGATTTTTTATAATTGCTATAGCGTTTTATTTAGTCGCTCTATTTGTTTACAAGAGAAGAAAAGTAGAAATGGCCACTCAAGCAATCGCTTTTCGAGCACTAAGACCCGTGTTTTTATATGGGGTAACGGTTTGTGCTATGCTTTTAGGTGGAATGTACTTTGGCCAGACGCAAGGAACATTTGGTTGGCGTTTGTTCGGTTATATTGTCGCTTCATTGATTGGCTACGTCGTTGCGCAAATGATTTTAGAAAAAACGTGGCGAGTGTTAGCTAAGTGGAAAGGCTACGGAATTTTTATTGTAGCGATGGCCATTCTTGCGTTACTGATTAAGTTCGATGTCACTGGGTACGAAAATCGAGTTCCAGTTGCAGAAAATGTTGAACGAGTTTATTTGAGTGATTCTGCTCATTGGCTTAGTCCGAGAAGGGAATTATTTGAACATGAGGCAACCTTTTATAGGCAACACCATTTTTATGAAGATCGAGAAAATATCGAAAGAATTATTAGTCTTCATGAAGAGGTTATTAGTGGTGATCGGTTATATAGTCAAAATAGAAGGTTTTATCGACAGGCGGTTTTTTATTATGAATTAACGAACGGAAGAAAGCTTGTTCGCTCATTCCAAGTTCCTGTCGAATTTTACAACAAACCAAATGAAACGATGGCACAGTTAATGGAGTCACATGAATATAAATATAATCACTTTCCGGTGCTGAGGCTCGAGGGGACAGGTGAAGTCAACCATATTAGAATTTCTTCAAATCGAGGAGGACATCGAGAAATCATTTTAACTGATGCTACGGAGATTAAGGAATTTCATCAACTGCTACAAGAAGATATTAAAGCTATGACCCACGATGAGTTCGCTGATGGAAAGTCTTGGGCATGGATAGAATATTCGATGATAAGTGATGATAGGAGAAATTACCTGAATGCTGACTGGAAAAAGTCTTATGAAAAAATTGAAGCGTGGCTAGAAGCACGAGATTTAGCAAGACAAGCAAGATTTACAGCTGAAGATATCGCTTTTGCGGTCGTCGGTAAAAGGGAAGCTGAAATGATTGAAACGGGTAGAATCGATGTCGGGGAAGAGTTTCAAGATCGCGAAGGAACGATTCGAATAGAAGATGTTGGGGAGTTGAAAGAGTTA
>SKOL01000331.1 GCA_007120055.1 Anaerobacillus sp. | reverse complement strand
TTATTAATCATATATTGAATTTGATTATAAAAAAATGGGTGAAGTTAAAAAAAGTAACGAATTTAATGAATTTCATAATTCAATATTATCCGCCAGTAAGTATCTATATGTAGTTGCGTTAAGTCGTTCGCAACTACATATAGATTGATTTGGCTCAATTTAGGTGATTATGAAATTCACTCAGTTATGTTTACGAAAAAAGTTGCCATTAAGCAAAAGAAGTTTCTTAAACAAACTTTTTAAATTCTAAAGGAGGAACAATCGATGACGGCTAACCAACCTGAAATAAGTGTTGAGCGTCTCTCTGTAAACTATGGTGGTCATCATGCATTAAAAAATATAAGCTTCGGCTTTCAGCGTGGTCAACTTATAGGAATTATTGGTCCTAATGGGGCGGGGAAATCAACGTTAATTAAAGCAATTATGGGATTAGAAAAATTTGCTGGGAAAGTTGAGATTTTTGGCAAATCAATAAAACAAATGCGCAAAAAAATATCCTATGTACCACAAAGAAGCTCAATTGACTTTGACTTCCCTGTAATTGTAGAAGATGTAGTGCTAATGGGAAGGTATGCATTTATTCCTTGGTATAAAAAAGCTAGTTTTAAAGATAAACAAATTGCAAAAGACGCTCTTGAACAAGTTGGTATGACAGAGTTTGCTAAAAGGCAAATTGGTCAACTATCAGGCGGACAACAACAAAGAGTATTTATTGCCAGAGCATTAGCTCAACAAGCAGATGTTTTTTTCTTAGATGAACCTTTTGTCGGAATTGATGCTACGTCGGAAAATATTATTGTAGACTTGTTACGACAGCTCCAAAGTGAAGGAAAAACGATCTTTGTTGTTCATCATGATTTAAGTAAAGTAGAGAAATACTTTGACCATCTGTTAATATTAAACCAAGAATTAGTAGGTGCAGGAAAAGTCGCCGACGTTTATAAACCAGAAATACTTTCAAAAGCGTATAAAGGAAGTATCACATTATTCGGTAGTAATGACAACATGATGGTGGTGAGCAATTAATGCAACAAGTCATGACTTTTATTGATCAAGTTTCAAGGTATCAATATTTACAAAATGCTTTAATTGCAGCTATTTTAGTTGGTGTTATTTGTGGAGTAATCGGTTGTTTTATCATTTTAAGAGGAATGGCTCTTATGGGGGATGCGATATCCCATGCGGTTTTACCAGGCATAGTCATCGCTTATATGATCGGTGCGAGCTTTTTTATAGGAGCAGTTATCACAGGTGTTTTAACCGCTTTAGGAATAGGCTATATATCGCAAAATAGTAGGATAAAGGATGATTCCGCGATCGGGATATTATTCACAGCTGCTTTTGCTTTAGGGGTTGTACTTAATTCAACTTTAAAAGGAACGAGCGTAAATTTATGGAATATTTTATTCGGTAATGTACTCGGTGTATCAAGAACCGATTTATGGATTACGTTCGGCATGGGCATTTTTGTGATAGTGATGATTATTTTATTTTATCGTCCATTATTATTAAGTACGTTTGATCCAACGATGGCTAAAGCGACAGGGCTTCCTGTGAAATTTATTCATTATATGCTTATGTTATTGTTATCGTTAGTTACAGTAGCATCCTTACAAACGGTGGGAATTATTCTTGTCGTTGCAATGCTTATTACACCGGGGGCAACAGCGTATTTACTAACGGATCGTTTATCGATTATGCTCGTTTTGGCGGCAATTTTCGGGGTTATTTCTGGAGTGGTTGGTCTATACTATTCGGTACTTTTTGATGTCAGCTCAGGATCAACTATTGTGCTCGTTGCTTCAATTTTATTCGGTTTAGCCTTCTTTTTTTCTCCGAAACAAGGGGTTATTTGGAAAGCGTTAAGGTCGAGAGTATCCGCAAGTTGAAAATATTAAATGACTTAAAAGGGGTGTCCCTTATTAATGTAACAGTTATCTCTTGAGTGAGCTGACGTTAAGGGACACCTTTTTATATGCTTTTTTGTTCCGCTCATTTCGAAGCCATGTTGTAAAAAACTAATTGACTTTGGATATCTAGATCTGTTTCCTTCTTTTTTACATAACTATAATTGCCTTCTTTATCTTGCTCACGTGCTTTTACATTATCTTGCAACGTAATATCTAAAATTTGTTTTACACGCTTTTTTATTGTTTCATCTACAATAGGAAATAAGATTTCAATCCGTTTATCCATGTTACGAGTCATCCAGTCAGCCGAAGATAAATAAAGGGCACCTTTTCCACCGTGATGAAAATAAAAGATACGACTATGTTCTAGAAAGCGATCAACAATACTGCGAACACTGATATTTTCGCTTACCCCTTTAATACCAGGTCTTAAGCAACAAATCCCTCTAATTATTAAATCAATTTTTACTCCAGCTTGGCTTGCTTCATATAGTTTTATAATAATTGGTTTATCAGTTAATGAGTTCATTTTGGCGATAATTTTTCCGTTTCCAGTTTGTTCATGATAAGCAATTTCAGCTTCGATTAATTGT
>SKOL01000652.1 GCA_007120055.1 Anaerobacillus sp. | reverse complement strand
TCCTCCAACTGGTTGTGCTTTTCACACGAGGTGCCCAGAATGTATGGAAATTTGTAAAGAGGAGCGTCCGAGCTTTAAAGAAGTTTCTGATAGACATTTTGTGGCATGTCACCTTTATGAATAAAAGTGAGTATGTGCCACAGGTAAAAATAAAAATTTTTAAGGGGGAAACAAAATGTTTAAGAAAAACTATTTTCTGTTGTCACTTGTTTTGCTAATGACAATTTTTATCATTGGCGCATGTAGCAGTGACGACACGAAAGCGCCTGCTGATGGCTCTGATACAGAGCAAAACGGCAACAATGAAGCAACAGAAGATCAAGGAGAAGAACAAGTATTAATTTATGCAAGAGGTGGGGACTCTGTTAGTTTAGACTATGCAAGTGTAACTGACGGTGAATCTTCTCGTGTAACAGTACAAATCTTCGAAACGTTAGTTCAATTTGACGAAGATTCATTTGAATTTAGCGAAGGGTTAGCAACTGACTGGAGTTGGGATGAGGATGGACTACGTTTCGTTTTCCAACTTCGTGAAGGAGTACAATTCCATGATGGTACAGACTTTAATGCGGAAGCTGTAAAGCTTAACTTCGAGCGTTGGGCTGATCCAGATCATGAGTATGCTTTTAGAGATGAAGGATACACGTATAGTGTTTATGGAATGCAATTTGGTGGTTTTAAAGGAGACGATTCTCACGTAATTGAAGAGATTAACGTTTTAGGAGACCATGAAATTGAGTTTGTTTTAAATCGTCCATTAGGATCGTTCATGCAAAATATGGGAATGAGCTATTTTGCGATTACATCACCAGCGGCTTTTGAAAAATATGGTAGTGAAATTAACGAAAATCCAGTAGGTACTGGACCATTTAAGTTTGTTAGATGGCAAAGAGATGATTCTATTATTTTAGAGAAAAACGAAAATTATTGGATGGAAGGATATCCAAAGCTTGATCGTGTTATTTTCCAAGTAATTCCTGATAACTCTGCTCGCTTCACTGCACTTCGTAGTGGACAAATCGACATCATGGATGGCTTAAATCCTGACGATATCCCAACAGTTGAAGGTGATCCTTCTTTACAAATGTTTGAACGCGCAACAAATAATATTGGTTATTTAGGATTCCAAACGGAGCAATATCCATTTGATAATGTTCTTGTAAGACGTGCAATCAATCATGCTGTGAACAAAGAGGCGTTAATCGGTGCATTATACGCTGGTATGGCACAGCCTGCTAAAAATGCGGTTCCTCCAGGTTATTTAGGATATAACGATGAAATACAAGAGTATGAATATAACCCTGAAAAAGCGAGAGAATTACTAGCTGAAGCTGGTTACGCTGATGGTTTTGAGTTTGATCTTTGGACGATGCCTGTAGCAAGACCGTATATGCCAAATCCAGAACGTGCTGCAGAAGCGTTGCAAGCTGACTTAAGAGATGTTGGTTTAACTGCAAATATCGTAACAATGGAGTGGGCAACATATCTTGAGAAAACTGAGCAAGGTGAGCAAGACATATTCATGTTAGGGTGGTCTGGAGTAAACGGTGACCCTGATTACTTCTTATCAAATTTATTAAGTGCAGATGCAATACCAGGTGGAAACCGTACATTCTATCGTAATGAAGAAGTTACAAGAATTTTAGATGAAGCAAAAACTGTTGTAGATCCTGCAACTAGAGAAGAACTTTATATGGAAGCTCAAAGGCTAATTCACGAAGATGCTCCAATGGTGCCACTTGTACATTCAGTACCAGTGTTAGCAGGTGCTTCACATGTACAAGGATATGTAGCGCATCCTTCAACTAGTGAACCGTTAACATTTGTAGAATTAGGAAATTAATCTATTGAAATATCAGAATTCATAGAAGGTTCTGTTGTTAAAAGGTTACTAAGCAAAAAAAATTGACTTTCTTTTAAAGCTTCAAAAAATGAGGGTGACTCAATGAGAAAGGGACTGCTCCTCGTTAAAAGACTGTAGAGTAGGGCTCAATCTCAAATGGGTCACCTGAATTTTTATAAAAAGATAAGAAAGCATATATTTTTGAACTCGGAAAGGTGTATAGCTACAAGCGCCGTGCTCTTTTCTTGTTAAAAGTAATATTTTTTACATAAAGGTCTATTCAGAATAGAGGTGAATTGATGTTTGCGTATATTATTAGAAGACTATTAATGTTGATTCCTGTCTTAATCGGAATGTCTATCGTGACTTTTTCTATCATTCATTTAATCCCAGGTAACCCTGCACAAACGATTTTAGGGGAGCAGGCAACTCCTCAAGCAATCGCAGATTTAGAAGAACGATTAGGTTTAAATGAGCCTTATATTGTTCAGTACGGAGTTTATATGAAAGATCTTTTACAAGGAGATCTAGGGACTTCATTACGAACGAAGCAAGATATTTCAACAGAAATGTGGCCTTATTTAGCAGCAACGATGGAACTCACTTTTTTTGCAATGCTTTTTGCAATTTTTATTGGAGTTAATGCAGGGATTATTAGTG
>SKOL01000427.1 GCA_007120055.1 Anaerobacillus sp. | reverse complement strand
GCTCTGTTCGAATAACGGATGATAGATTATTAGAAAAAAGATTTGCATCCTCTGCAGCATCTTCGCCATCAAGAAAAGATAATCGCACTTCTCGTTCGTCAGTTAACTTTTCAATAAGTGCGGAGGGGGTATCTAATGTAACGATTTTTCCTTGGTCAATGATACAAACCCTGTCACTTAATTTTTCCGCTTCTTCCATGTAATGAGTTGTCAATATCGTTGTTTTACCCAGTTGTTTTAGCTGTAGGATGATATCCCAAATGTTACGACGGGCTTGCGGATCCAGCCCAGTGGTTGGCTCATCGAGGAAGATAATTTCTGGATCACTAACCATCGCAAGCCCAATTGCTAGTCGTTGACGTTGCCCACCGGATAATTTTTTTACATGATTATTGCGATGATCAGTTAGGTTCACCAGTTCAAGTATCTCTTCAGTAGAACGAGCTTTTTCATAAAATGAAGCAAAAAGGGTGATGTTTTCTTCAGGTGTTAATAAGTCAAACATAGCACTAGATTGAGGTTGAATACCAATTTTCTGTTTAATCGCATTGGCATGTTTATCCCAATTTAATTCACCAAACTTTATATCTCCTTGATCAGGTGGAACTAATCCTTCAATCATTTCCAAAGTTGTTGTCTTTCCTGCACCGTTTGGACCAATGATTGTGAATACTTCTCCAGTATTGACTGTGAAACTTATGTCTTGCACAGCATGAATGGTACCAAATGATTTTTTTAAATTCTTTACTTCTAGAACGCTCATTTTTTCTCCTCGCTTTCAATCGCTATCAACCTATTAGAACACGCTTTATGTATCATAAGGCATCTAAAATTGTTTCATGAAGCAAAACTATAAAAATCTAATGATTATTATTTGATAGTTTTTTAGACACTCCCCCTATTCACTCTTGAACTATTAACTTAATAAAGTTTATTTTTCAACTTACTATTAAAACATTCTTCACAACTATATTTACCTTCATTTCTTAAATATGCCTTAATTTCAGTGAAACCTTTTCGTTTGGGATAACGCATTTTCACAAAAACAACGTCATCCCCTTTTATTTCTTTTTCACAATATGTACATTTCGGTTTATCCCATAGCATGAAACATTCCCTCCCCGAAAAACTCTTTCTAAATACCTATACGAAATTCCTATAAAAAGTTTCTTAAATTATCCTGATTCGTTTGTTCAATAGGTTGAAAAAGCTACAATTCTGTTCCACTATCGCGTACACGTTAGCTAAATAAGAGAAAAACGATCCTTATATTGAATCGTCTTTCCAAGTTACTAATACTAATTTGTTTGTACCCTTCTTAAAATAATACCTTTTGCTACTGCACCAATTAACCCTACAACCGCAAAAATATAGGCAACAAACAAAGGTGTCGAAGTAAGTGATTCAGTAAGTATTCTAAACATACCAACAGCAAAAATAAATAAACTACATATAAGTGTAATAATTGATCGAGTTTTATTATTCAAATTACATACCTCCATATAGTAAATAATCTTCTAATAAAATGTTAACATACAGCATAAACACTGTTAACGTAAGACTCAGTTCCATTTACTTTTATCCCTGACCAATCAGATGTTCAATGACTTCCTCGAGTGATAAGCGGTTAATATGGTTAATGGCGATTCCTTCTTTTTCTAACTCTTTTTCGATGAGAGGTAAATCATTCGTAACCAATTGAATAGGGTTTTCTTCTATCTTTATTACATTCGAATGATTCTTCAACCCTTCTGAAACATGTGGTACCCACAACCGTGCCCATTTCTCATGAAGCTCATCTTTTTCGAATGAGTGTATGATCTTTCCTTCTTCCAAAATGGTAATGTAATCACACAGCTGCCGAACCTCGTCGATGTTATGGGTAGCTAAGACAATGCTTCTTTTTCCATCTTCCATATAATTCATAAGATCTTCTTTCATTTTCCGTTGTGAAATGATATCAACACCCGCTGATGGTTCATCTAATAACAGGAGCGTTGGTTCATGGCAAAGAGCAAAGATAAATTCAACTTTCTTCTTCGTTCCTTTTGAGCATTTTCCATACTTTTGACCTTCATCGATTTGATATCTCTCAAGTAATTGTGTGTACTGCTTATCGTCCCAACTTGGATACCAGTGAGAAATGAGTGATGAAAGCTCCTTTACTGTTAAATAACTAAATGGTTCAAGTAAATCACCCACATAGCCGATGTTTTTCTTTATTTCCGTTTCTTTCTCAGTAAGGTCCTGATTAAAAATATTAATGGAGCCACCATCTGATTGAAGTAGGTTCATGATCAATCTTAAAAAAGTAGTTTTACCAGAGCCATTTGTCCCAACGATTGCTACTGCTGTTCCTGCTTCGACTTGAAAATCAATTGCGCCTAAAGAAAACTTTTTATAATGTTTCGTCAATCCTTTTATATCAACAATTGAGGTAACCATATCCATCCCCCATTTACTTATTTATCAAAATTTCGTTTTATGACTTCGTTAAAAATCG
>SKOL01000040.1 GCA_007120055.1 Anaerobacillus sp. | reverse complement strand
AATAAAAAATTTAAAACTTTTTGATCAATTTTCCCTTCTGGTTGCTGACGTTCTTCAAAATTTTCAGTTAAAATAAAATCGTGTAACCCTTTCGTTAACTCCTCGATTGTCTCAACTTCTTCTTTTAAGTACCCTAAAGAAACGAGCGCTTTACTCATATCTGATAAGATAGTTTCATTAATTTCAACTACATCAGCTTCTGTTGGTTTGCTAAAGTACAATTGTTGCAAATCATAAATACGCATAAGTTCTTTAATTGGGTCAGGATGATCGTCAACACGAAGGTCAATCGCACGGTCATTGAAACCGCCATAGCCACCTTCTTCTTTAACAACTAGAAGTGCTGCTGATTGTTTTCCGCGAGAATCTCCTCCTGCTTCTTGGGCAGCATCTAGTGCTGCAAGTAGGCGCTCAGCCAATGTTCCTTTTGATGCTTCAAAAGTCTTTGCCATCGCTTTTACTGTATCTTCGCTTACTAAAATGTTTCCTTGCGCGGCATAATTTTTTCCAGCAATGCCACCAGCCCAATCAAAACATTTCTCCCCTGTAAAAGTAGCGCCATTCCCTTTCGCATCAACGATCCCTACTTGGCGTAACGCTCGGTCTTCATCTGCAGCAGTTAAATGATCGATCGCCTCTTGGGCTGTTTTCCCCGTAGCCATTAATTCAAGCCCTTTAGGTCCGTATGTAGTGTTCGCATAGGACTGGGTTGCAACAGCACCAACACCCGCTTTCGCCCAAGGAACAACCGCTCCTACTCCTAAAAATTTCGATTGTACAGCAATTCCTAATTCTTCGGTCTCCGGATCAAAACCTACGATCGAAAATGTAGCAACTAAATCTTTTGGCGTCTTCAATCAAATCACCTCTTAAGTTTATTTAACTTTGCAACTCCAGCTTTACAAACTCCGTAAGAAAGCCAACTACAGCCATAGCATAAGTGGTCTAAATCATCAGGTTTGACTCGTTGGGCTGTTAATTGTATTAATTCACTTTTTTGATAAGTTTTTCCTGCTTGTAGTTGAAGGTGTTCAATGACTTTTTGATCCATCGTTTTCACATGGTGGTCTGATCCCTCACTTGAAACACAAATGGTGCCACCGTTATGGGGGCAAGCACTACAAGCATCATCTAAGTTAGCAACAACCCGAATCTGAAAATCTATCTCATCGTTCCTAATGTCAGCGACAATCGTCTCCATTAGCTTGACGAATTCTTCACTATATCCCATCCCTTGAAAACCGTGTACACATAACAAATGATGCCCGCGTAACGTACGTATTGCCCCCATCCCCTTTGAAAAGCTTTAATCTTTCTATTAACCTGAGTGAATTTCATAATAACCTCTGTTGAGAGGGTAGGACAAAACAAAGTGTCAGACACCGAATATAGACATATGATAAACCTTTACGTCTATATTTAGTACGATCCTTGTTGTGTCAGACACTTTTGTCCCACCCTCGATAATATTGAATTATGAAATTCATTACCTTAAACCTTATTTCAAAACAAGAGTTTTATTTTCAAAACCACTAATAATCCGATAAAGCATCGCTTCATCCATGTCTAAAGTGGGAATTCCACGATCTCGAAACAACTCTCTCATATTTTCATCATCAAATTGAATCGTTCGGTTTAAATAATCTTTAAACATGTGAAGTGATTTATTAATTGTTGTCTCTAGTTGTGTAAACGTAGGCATTTCACTTTCGCGCGCTAATGATATCGACTGATATTCAAGGACATCTTTAGCAATTTCAACGACCAATTCGTTCGTCGGCGGCCGACTATTCGTAATATGATAAATCGTTTTTGTTTTGCTGTAATACATCCCGAGTACAAGTGAATCTATCACATAATCAACAGGCACTAAATTCGATACAGTTGCTTTATTCATTAACAAACGAACATCCGTTTCGTAGCCTTCTTTCATTGCTCGACGTTTTAACAACTGAATCGTTTTCAAGACGCCATATAAACCAAAGGTTGTGTTTGCTTGTCCAGTTTTAGAATCACCGACAATTATCGCTGGACGCATTATTGTGACATCAAAACTCTCTTTATACGACATGACAAGATGTTCAGCGTGACATTTACTTTCTTCATACGCATTAATAAATTCCGAATCCAAAGAATAAAGTTCCTCTTTACCTAACGTACGATTTCCTAAAGTATAAGCAGTACTGACATGGATAAACTTTTTACATTCTATCGTTTGAGCAAAATTTAATACTTGTCTCGTCCCCTCGACATTAACGTTAAAAATTTCATCTCTTAAAGAGTCATCAAACGATAAATAAGCAGCCGTATGGAAAATAATATCGATATTATTTTTTAAATCTATTAAGTCATTAGAGCTTAAGCCTAATTTTTCAGAAGTTAGTTCTCCTTCATAAAAGTTTACATGCTTTTGCTGCTCAAAATTTATCTTTTCTAGTAAACTATTAGCTTTTTTACGATTGCGGATTAATAAATAGACATTATGTCCCTCGTTCACTAAACGTTTT
>SKOL01000683.1 GCA_007120055.1 Anaerobacillus sp. | reverse complement strand
TCTCTTAGTTCTTCGAATTCTTCTGGACTCCAATATTTTTGGAGCTTTATATGACTTTTTGTCGGTTGTAAATATTGACCAATCGTTAAAATATCTACATCGTGTGCTCGTAAATCATCCATTGTTTCAATAATTTCTTCCTTCGTTTCACCCAGCCCAATCATTAAGCTTGATTTTGTTGGAATTTCTGGACGAAGTTCTTTTGCTGCTTTTAACACTTGTAACGACCGTTCATATGTAGCTCTCGCCCTAACTTTTGGTGTAAGGCGTTTTACGGTCTCAATATTATGATTTAAAATGTTTGGTCGTGCATCCATTAATATTTTTAAATTTTCTACTGAACCCATCATGTCTGATGGCAAAACTTCAATCGAACAAAACGGACTTTTACGTCTGATCGCTCTAACCGTTTCAGCAAAAACTTTCGCACCACCATCTTTTAGGTCATCTCTAGCAACCGCTGTAATCACAGCGTGCTTTAGTCCCATTTTTCTCACTGATTTTGCTACTCTTTCTGGTTCTTCTAAATCTAACTCTGTAGGAAGACCTGATTTAACTGCACAAAAGCGACATGCTCTCGTACAAATGTCACCTAAGATCATAAATGTTGCTGTTTTACGTTCTGCCCAACATTCGTGAATATTAGGACATCTTGCTTCTTCACAGACGGTGTGAAGTTTTTCTTCACGCATCATTTTTTTTATCCCTGTATATGAATCATTTGTATTTAACTTAATTTTTAGCCAATCAGGTTTTCGGATATGTTGTTCTTGCTTTGCCAATTTTCTTCACTCCTATTAACTCATCTAAACTTAACTTTAACACGAAAAATGAGAAATCACAAAATAGTTTGTTTGCTGGTTTGTTGGGGCCAGCTAAGGACTTTTCATTTTAGATAATACTGAAAAATTCATGTTAATTTATATCGAAAATAATTCGCTTCTTGTACATGGTAGTAATTAACATATATGTTTCAGCTTATTTTTTACAAACTATAGTTATGAGCAAAAAAGAAAACGCAAGCGCCCATTATGAAAATTTCCGGAAATTTATACTTTTTGGTAGTAGTAAAAGAAAGGAGTTACTTTGATGAAACGGTCATTACTTTTATTGATCTCCATTTTACTTTTATTTGCACATATTTCTTCAGTAGTTGTAGCTGAGGAAAAGAAAGAACTAACATACGATGAGCGCATCGAAAAGCGTATGGATTTATACAAGAAGATGGAGACGATCACCAATGTACCTTGGTATTATTTAGCCGCAGCCGATTCCTTTGATCGTGGCTTACGCAAAGCTAGAAGGGATTTACCTAAAGAAGAAGGCGTGATTGGACTTTATTATTCAGCAGAACAATGGGTGGGTCCGCTAAACCCTAACTTTGAAGACACAAGCCCATTGTCAATCAGTATGTTTGGCGGTGTTGGGTTAGACGGTAATGGTGATGGAATTGCCGACCGTAACGACGATGAAGATGTTTTATATACTTTTGCGAGGCACCTAGAGTCTTACGGATACGATGAAGAAAATATTAGAATTGGTATTTGGGAACATTATCATCGCGAAAAAACACTACAACTCATTATGGGACATGCTAAAGTTTATGAAACGTTTAATACGATTGATTTAAATAAAAGTGCTTTTCCTATACCACTTCGTTTTAATTATAGTTATAAAAATACGTGGGGCGATGCTCGCGGTTGGGGCGGACGACGCATTCATGAAGGTACAGATATTTTTGCCGGACATGGAACACCGGTTAGATCGACTACGTACGGAATTGTCGAGCTTAAAGGGTGGAACGAATATGGTGGTTGGCGGGTAGGAATCCGTGATACTGATAACGTATACCACTATTTCGCTCACTTAACTGGTTTTGAGAAAGGAATTGAACAAGGAACTGTTGTCGAACCTGGAACAGTGATCGGTTACGTTGGAAGTTCAGGTTATGGAAAACCAGGAACACAAGGGAAATTCCCGCCACATCTACATTATGGAATGTACCGTGATAACGGCTTTATTGAATGGTCATTTGACCCTTTTCCTTCATTGAAAAGATGGGAGAAGAATGATCGTGCTAAGCGAAGACGATAAAAAGTCTTATAGACGGTTGTACTTCATTTAAAATGTATTACTAAAAAAGGGTATCCTCAAAGCCGAAGCTTTCCAGGATACCCTTTTGTATATTAACACATATGAAGCTAAGCAATCTATATTGTCTGAAATGTCGTTTCCAGCTATAAGAATATGTCCACCTCAGAAGGACATTTTAACGAAATGTCCACGGGCTGTGTCAGACACCTCGAACGGTTTTCTTCATGACAACCACTACGATGACGAACACTACTGCTGCTGTGAGGAAGCCAATCACCGCACTACCGGTAAATCCTAGCGCCAAGTAACCAGCGATTGTAATTCCTGCGGTTATTAACGCATACGGTAACTGTGTCATTACGTGGTCGATATGGTGACTTCCTGCTCCTGTTGAAGATAAAATGGTCGTATCAG
>SKOL01000299.1 GCA_007120055.1 Anaerobacillus sp. | reverse complement strand
GGAAATCTTTCACTGCACCTTCTGTTAATGACCCGTATAACGTTGTTGGGTTATTCGAAATATGATGACCTAAAATAGACAAGTTTTCTTTTAAAGTAACATTGTCCTCATGGCGATTACCCACTCGAAATGGTGAAGCTAATATCTCTTCAATTTTCTCAAGCGTCGCTTCATCGGCCGCTCCAGTTACAGTTAAACCATAATACTCTTGAAACTCGCGTACCGTTTGCTCTGTAATTGGTCCAAAAAATGTCGTTGGATTATCTGAAACATGAAAACCTATTATAGAAAGATTATTTTTTAATGTAATTACTGCATCATCTCGAACGCTTATATGAAACACTACTTCTTCAACTGATTCTTTGAGTGTTTCTAACGTTACTTCATCGGCAATCCCACTTACTCTTAAATTGAACTCTTTTTGGAATTCCATAACTTTTGTTTCAGTAATGGTACCGTATAACGTCGTTGGGTTATTTGACACGTGAAAACCTAGTAGTGCTAAATCTTCTTTTAGCTGAATAGCATCTTCATGTCTTTGTCCTTTTTGAAGTGGGCTTGCTAAAACTTCTTCGATTTTTGCTAAAGTTTCTTCATCAGCAAGACCAGAAACGTTTAAACGATAATACTCTTGAAACGCAGTTACTTCCGCTTCCGTTACTTCATCAAAAACACCCGTTAATTCTTGATCAACCATAAATCCTAACGTTTGTAAATTCTCTTGTAACGTTAAAACGTCTTGAGCAGCTTCTCCAAGAGTTAACGCAAACGCCGCTTCTTCTTTTGAATCTTCTTCAACTAATTCGTTATCAGCGTCTTCTAATTTCTCGTTTTCTTCTTTTTCAGAATCTAATTTCTCTGAATCGCCTTCATCTTCATCACTATTAGATTCTCTTCTTGCATTTTCTTCTTCAACTTCTTCGCTAGTTTTCGAATCATCCTCTTTATCAGATTCTTTTCCAGCGTCTATATCTTTCTCATCATCAGAATCGGTATTATCATCTTTTCTAACATCGATATCTTCCGAATTCGTGTCTTTTAATTCAGTAGCAATTGCAATAGGAGCATAGTTAAATATCGTTACAAATGCAACAAATGATATAAATGTTTTTTTGACTATCACTTTCAATCTATTACCTCCCCTAAAAAATATTAATCTATTTTATTGCCTAACATTGTATATATTAAAACGTATTAGCTTCACAAGCAAGGGAAATTTCTACTAAATATCACTTTTTTCGAGCCAAAATTGGTTTATATTACATTCGGCATAAGCTTGTAAATTCATTATGTACTTCTTATAAAAATAGTAGGCTACCATTTAACGGCATCCTACTAGATTAAAAGATCATAGTTTATTTAAACTTAGGGATATCGAAAGATTTATTTCGGACCTCTAATTTTTGATAATGACCATAAATCATATTTGCTAAGTTTGCAGACCATCTTATATCAGTAGCATATTGATCGCTTCCAGGTTGAGCTGGATTCCACCTCATTTTATATAGTGTATCTTGTTTCAGCGTTGGATGGTGAACATAATTTTCTGCAATAAACTTAACACCGCCACTAACTGCTTCCTCTGGTGAATACCACCCTTCTTCGTAAGCTCTTATCGATCCACGAGTTAATGGGGAACTGTCTTTGGCTCCAATACCAAACATGTTATAGATACTTTTCAAATTCGTTGCTTGGCTTTCGTCAAAGTTTTCAACTCTTTCAATTGTCCAGTTGTCCCCATTCTTTTCAGCAATGAAAGACCCATTTGGTTGAATGGATATCCACTTATTGTCTTCTAGAATCCCTACTTTAATTGAACCGTTAGACAACGCCGACGTCCCATGAGACGTTTCAAGCAATGCATGAGATAACAAGTATATTTCGTTTACTTTATTTTCTTTGGCAGCATCACTAAATGTTTGTCCTGTATTTTTTAATACACCCTTTGTCTGTAGCTCATAATTTAAATAGTCTACCGATACGCCTATTGCTTCAGAAACAACAAGAAATTGATACATATCACGATGATTAACATTTAGTGTAAATTGATTAGGATCGACATTTTTTTTCACATCGGCTGAGCGCGCGAATTGCCATCTTTCATTATGAGGAAATTCAATGGCATACCATGTTCTGTCGTTATTTAAATCTGTATCGTTTTCCTTACCAATAATGTTCACCGCTGTACCAGGGTTTAATGTACCAATTATACCTAGTAACGTATTCGGTTCAAATCTAACATTAAGTTGCTCTACTCCTAAATCTTCTGAACTTTTTACAATTCCCGTAACACCGTCACTATTTTTTTCAATATACTGACTAGCAACATATGCAATTTTTTGAGAATAGAGTTCTGTTCGTGGTTCTTGATTTAGTTGAATGTTAACCATATCCGTGACAGAATAGCCATATTCAGTAGTAGTTAGCATGTCAGAAAGTAATTTTAACGTTACTTCATCGGCAATACCGTTCTCTCTCAACCCATAATACGCTTGAAATTCCTGTACCCTTTGTTCTGTTAATTGACCGTATAAAGTCGTCGGGTGATCTGAGACATGGTAGCCGAGTTTTTCTAAGTCAATTTTTAATTGAATCGCCGCATCATTTCGATTTCCACGACTCAATGAACTGTTTAAGATTTCCTCCATCTTCTCTAATATCTCACTTCCTGCTACACCTGTTACTTCCAAGCCGTAGTACTCTTGGAACTCTTTAACTGTTTGCTCAGTAATCGGACCATAGTAATTCGTTGGATTGTTGGAAATCGGAAATCCTAATCGATCTAAATCTTCTTTCAATTGGATAACATCATTTCTGTATAAACCAAGCTCCATCGGTTCATTTAATAACTTTTCGATTTTTGCTAATGTAATTTCATCGGCAATCCCGTTTACTTGTAAGCCATACTCTTTTTGAAAATCACTGACAACTTTAGTCGTTATTGAACCGTATAAATTCGTTGGGTTATTCGAAATATGAAACCCTAGAATTGCTAAGTCTTCTTTAAGCTTGATCGCAGATGCATGTCTTCGTCCCTCTTGTAATGGGCTAGCTAATACTTCGTTGATTTTTGTTAACGTTTCGCTACTAGCTACCCCTGAAGCATCTAAACCGTAATACTCTTGGAACTCTTTTACTGTTCGCTCAGTAATTGGGCCGTAATAGATTGTAGGGTTATTCGATACACCGAAGCCTATTTTATCTAGATTAACTTTTAAATCGATGACATCATTTCGTCGTAAGCCCATTGCTAGTGGTGCATTGAGAAGTTCCTCAATTTTAGCTAACGTTACCTCTTCAGCAATTCCATTTACGCGTAAGCCATACATCTTTTGAAAACCCTTAACCTTTCTTGCTGTTATAGAACCATACAATGTCGTTGGGTTATTTGAAATATGATAGCCTAATTTTGATAAGTCTTCTTTTAATTTGATAGCCAATTCATGCCTTTGACCCTCTCGTAATGGGCTTGTTAAAATCTGATTGATTTTAGCTAGCGTCACTTCATCGGCAATTCCATTGACTCTTAATCCATATTCGGTTTGAAAGTCGCTAACTTTCTGAGTTGTTAAGGAGCCATACAATGTCGTTGGGTTATTGGAAATATGATAGCCGATGGTCGCCAAGTCTTCTTTTAGTTCAATAGCTGCATTATGCCTTTGACCTTGTTGTAACGGACTTGATAAAATCTCATCAATTTTCGCTAATGTTGCTTCATCAGCATTCCCTGTTACTTCTAGAGCGTAGTAATCTTGAAACTGACTTACTTCTTCAACGGTTATCTCGTCAAAAATACTATTAAGCTCTTTTTCGATCATAAATCCTAAAGTTTTTAAGTTTTGCTGAAGTTTTAATACTTCTTCTCCATCATCACCGATTGATAAAGTTAGCTCAACTTGAGAAGTAGTGAAATCACTCTCAGCTTCTATATCTGTTTGAATTTCTAAATTTCCTTCTGCATGTTCCTCTTGAACATTCCCGTAAGCTGCTTGTGGTGCAAAGTTCAAAGCTGCTACAAAAGCCACCGTTGCAATAGAGGTTTTCTTAATCAACAAATCTATCATTCCTCCAAATTTAAATCTAGTATTCTCCCTCCATTAAACATGATCTAATTTCAAATATCAAGATATTATTCCAGATAATAGGAAAAGTTGTACTAAATAAATAAAACACCAGATCTATTCCATTTCTAACTTGTTATTAATTACATCAAAAAAGACCAGTTGGATAAGCCTCTTTTTTAGAGCATCTTTTCACAACTGATCTAAGGGATGGTTTATTTTTTTTGGGAACCTTTAAGGGTATCCCCTAACTTCCTGATAGGTAATGTATAGCGCCAAATTCTACTTTGCTTTAGTTTATTGTATTCGCGCTTAAAAGAATTACGCTCCCTTATCGCTTTGTCTCTTTCTTTCTGAAGCTTGTCGATCTCATTGAGGTGAATGTTTTCATCTACGAGGACTTCAAATCCAAACTTCACAGGTTTCTTCCACTCTTCCTTTTTGATCTCTTTAATTTTCGCCTTTTGAGGAGGGGATTGGTCAAGAAGCGTTGTAAAGGCTTCGACTTCCCCTTTTCGTCCAGCTACAACGATATGCACATTACCGTTAGCTAAGTTTTTAACAAACCCATTTAACCTTGAGTTAAACGCATGTTTATGAACCCATTTTCTAAAACCGATCCCTTGTACTTGTCCTGAAAGTTTAAACGACTTAGCAATCAATGTGTTTTTTGGAATTGGTGGCATGATCACTTCTTTGGCGTAGCCGTTTCGAAGCGTTTCTAATATACTTTTAAAATCATAGTAAAACATTTCTTTTTGACCATTCACATAATGACCCTTTGTTTCTGGGAAGTAGTAATCAACGATCGCTGCCGGAATATCACGAGCTTTTCCGATAACAGGGTATAGATGGGAGCTAATCTGCGGTTTAGAATTCACCTCAATAACTACCCCGACACTCGTATGTTTATCAACGATCATATCGACAGCACCATGATACAACCCTGCGATCGCTTTAATTGCATCAATCGCTGTATTTTTATTTTCTAAGCTAAGGTCATCTGTGGCATCAACGGTATCGCCACCACTAGAAGGGTTACTTCTCGCTCGTAAAATGACTTCTTCCCCTTCTTTAGGTACAGTCGTTAAACGATACCCGAATTGATCAATATAGTTTTTCAAGTCTTTATCCATTTTAATTGGAAACGAATGAAGGTATGGGTTTTTCAACCGTTCTTTATTTTTCAGTTCAATTAGCTGTTTAATCGTCCTCTTTCCGTCCCCAATGACATTTGGGGATTTACGATAGATGACACCCGCTACTTGATCCCCAATAACAAAAATTCGATATTCTGTTCCGGAAACGAATTGTTCTATTAATACTTCTTTATAGTTAAGCTTTTGGCGAACCTGGATGAGGGCCTTTTTTAACGTTTCTACATCCTTTATGTCAGTAATAACACCTTTAGACCCCCCGGCATTGGTTGGTTTAAGCACGACAGATGTTCCTAAGGTTTGAAAGTATTCGATGATCTCTTGATCCGATGCACCTTTTCCAAACTTTCTTCCTAACGGTACTGAAACATTCGCTTCTAATAAAACTTCTTTCGTTAAATCTTTGTTCATACAAGTAGCTATCGCTTCTTTAGTGACGTTGTCCCCACGTGATATCGCGAATTTTTGCTCTCTACCTTTGTAGCTTAGCGTATACCGGGTAACTAACTTCTTTTCAATATTTAAGTTATGAAACTTTAAAGTTAAGCCGCGACGCCAACCTTCTAAACCGATAGTGTACATGTCAAGTTTATAACCATAAGCTTCAACAGGGACTGCTTCTTGAAGATGTGGTAGCCAGCTATGTTTTTGCTCATCCATTAAACCCACTCCTAAATTAACGTCATTTTAAAAAACTTAACTACCTTTATTAATTATTGCACGAATTGAAGGAGTTATTCTTTACGGTAATCATTAATTTGACCGCTTTTTAATATAACTCATCATTGACCTAACTGGTGAAGAAAGTTTCCAAATGCGACTTTGTTGGATTTCGAGATATTTCTTTTCCACTGCTTTAAACTCTTTCTCTAGTTGTTTCATGTCGCTTTTCAGCTTTTTCTTTTCACTCTTAAGCTTTTTTATTTGTTTATCTTTTTCTTCTAGCTTCTTTGTTAGAAGCTTCTCTTCTGGGATTTCAATAATTTCAAAACCTATCTTGATAGATTGGTTCCATTCGCTTTCTTCCACATTAGTGACCTCTGCAACCCCTGGGGCTCCCTGCCAAATAAGCTCTTTAAAGCGTTCGATACTTTCTGTAGTTCCGGAAACGACCGCTGAGACTTCACCATTCAATGCTTTTTTTGCAAAACCATTGATCTTCAAGGCGATAGCTTTTTTATGCACCCAGCGGAAATAACGAGGACCCAATCTTGTCCCTGTTATTATCCACTTTTTTGAAACTTGTTCTCCTTCTGGGATTGGTGGGACTGTCACTTCTGTAGCGAACCCGGACCTTAATGGGTCAGTAATTTTTCCGAAGTCAAAATAATAGTTCCCTTTGTGTTCAGGTTCTTTCTTTGTCTCTGGGAAATAATAATCAATGATCGCTTTCGGAATATCTCTGGCACTACCTTCTTCCGGAAATAAAACACCACCAATTTGCGTTCTTCCACTAAGCTCAATAATAAAACCTGATTGTTTTTGTTCATCAATAATGACATCGATTCCCCCATGAGCCATGTTAGGTAACGCTCGTAAGGCACTCACGGATAATTTTTTCACCGCATCAGGGAGTTGTTCAAATGCATCTATTGGATCACCACCGGCTGAAACGTTACTTTTTTCCGTTAAAAAGACCGTTTCACCTTTTGGTGGGACAGTTTCTAACGTATATCCTTTTCTATGAAGAAAATCTATCATTTCTTGCTTCATTTTAATTAGACAACTCATTAAACGGGGGTTTTGCTTTCTTTCGAAATTTTTCTTCTCTATTAATTGTTTTATGGTGCTAATTCCATCACCTGTTACATTCGCTGGAATACGGTGTATCGCACTTACAACTTCGTTGTTAACAACATAAACACGGTATTCTTTTCCTGCTATATATTGTTCAACGATCACATCCGGAAATTTAAGCTCATAACGTACATATTGTAATGCTTTCTTTAATTCATCTTCACTTTGTATATTCGGCACTACGCCAATTCCCATATCCCCATTCGTAGGTTTTACTACGAGCGGAAAACCTAACGTGTGGGCATAAGTAATGATCTCCTCATCTGCAGCCTCTTGTGGAAACCTCTTTCCTTCTGGTACTGATATACCTGATTTGGACAACACTTCCTTCGTAATTGATTTATCCCTACAGATAGCAAATGCTTCATCAGAAACTAAATCACCTCGTGAATAATAAAATTCATGGGTTTTCGTTGCTGAACTTAACGAGTATCTAATTTTACTTTTCTCATTAAGATAATATTTTAATGTTAAGCCTCTTCTCCATCCTTCGAGGGAAATCGTATACGTACAAAGCTTTAATCCACAAGCTTCATTTGGTAATGATTCTTTTAGGTGTGGCAGCCAATTTGTTTTGTATTCCATAAAAAAACCTCCATACAATAAGTACGTGTTTTTCCTGTGAAAGCTTTAGTTCTTTCATTTCTAGTCAACTATCTATTGTTCAGTTAATGATCGACACTCTCTTTTTTAAAAAGACTTTTAAACCATTGTTCTAACTTCCTAATAGGAGTTACGTATCTCCAAGAACGACTTAGCTGAATTTTTCGTGCCTCTTTTTCTAATCGCAACTTATCTTTTTCAGCTCTTTTTAATTCTTTTTCAAGCTTCTTTATTTTCGTTGATACAGATCTTAAGCTATGAGGGTTAAATCCCTCACTAATCTCAAATCCTATTTTGACTGGCTCTCTCCATACGTCTTCATGTACTTTTTTCACTTCGCCTTTGTTTGGCTGTTCAAAAAATAGCTGTTTAAATTGGTTAACTTTGTCTTTGCTCGTTCCAGCAATTATAACTTCGATATTGCCATTTTGAATGTTATTTATAAATCCACATAAATCTCTGTTTAAAGCTTCTTTTTTTAGCCATTGGTGATAGCTTAAACGTTGCACTCTTCCAATCACCGTATACTTTTTTGCATAGATCTTCCCTTTTAGCGCAGGGGCTACTTCGACTTCTACGGCCGTTCTACTTTCCAAAGGCTCTAACACCGTGTTAAAGTCAAAATAAACTCTTGACCGCTCCGTTAAAGTACCTTTTGTTTCAGGGAAGTAATAATCAACAATTGCTGCAGGAATATCACGTGCTTGTCCTTTCATCGGAAATAGAATTCCTCCAATTTGAGCAGTCGGATTTAACTCGATAACGACCGCTGATTTAGAGATCGGTTGATTTAAATCAACAATAATATCGACCCCACCGTGATGTAGACCTGGAACAGCTTTTATGGCATTAATAGCAATTTCCTTTAATTCTTTCGGTAGCTCATCGGTCACATCGATCGGATCTCCACCAGCTGAAACATTCGTCTTTTCACGAAGCAAAAGCTTTTCATCCTTTTTCGGAATAGTTTCTAGCGTATACCCTTTAGTTTCGATAAATTCTAAAACCTCTTGATCAATTTCAATTAAGCAGCTACAAAGTCTTGCATTCTTTTTTCGTTGTAAATTTTTTAGCTCAATTAATTGTTCAATCGTATGAATACCATCTCCAGTAATATTAGCTGGTAAGCGATTGTAGGCTGCAATGACTTGGTCATTAATAACATATACTCGATATTCTTCTCCTGGAACAAACCTTTCAACAATGACTTCAGGATATTCAAGGTCAAAACGAACATATTTAAGGGCTTTTTTAAGGGTTGATTGATCCTTAATATTTGTAATTACCCCATTGCCTAAGCTACCGTTTGTTGGCTTTAGTACGACCGGGAACTGAATCGTCTTTGAATAGTCGAGGATTTCCTCATCACTCACATCAGCCTCAAATTTTCTTCCTTCTGGAACAGGGACCCCTGCTTTTGAAAGTAATAACTTCGTTTCATCTTTATCAGAACCAACCTCTACCGCTTCATTTGTCACTTTATCTCCACGAGTTCGAAAAAAATAATGAGTTTTTTCTTTAGAACTAAGTGAAAATAACCTCCCAGGCGGATTTACTCCAAATGTAATCATATTATCAAATTTTCCTGAGTCAATTGTATACCATTTTAACGTAAGACCTCGACGCCAACCTTCTAAAGCAACTGCGTAAGCACACAACTTTGTTTTACGTGCACTAGTTACTACCTCATTAGTAAGATGGGGAAGTGTTACGATATGTTTATTATTCATGGGACCCACCCCTTATTAATTGTTCTCTATCATAAAATTACAGAAAACTATTTAGTTACTAAACGCACCAAAAATTTAAACAAGTCAGTGATTTTCCGAAATGGATAAGTGATTTGCCAAGAGATTGTCCTTGAATAATTTCGGTATATTTTTTCTGCTTCTTTTAGTTCTTTTTGAACGACGTTCATTTCTTGCATCATTTGTTTTAATTGTTCGACTTGCATTTTTAAGTCCGCTTTTACTTCAAAGCCAATTTTTACAGGTTCATTCCATGGACTTTCCTTAATTTCAGCAACATCTGATCTTTCTGGATCATCTAAAATCGCGTTTTTAAAATCACCGACATTCTCTTTTTCAGTTCCGATGACGACAACCTCGATATCACCCGTTTCTAAGTTCTTAATAAAACCACTCAAATTACGTTCAAAAGCTTGCTTTCGTAAGCCACGGTGGTAGTCGACACTTTGAACATCCCCTGAAACGGTATATTTTATTGCATAGAGGTTCCCAAGTGGTGCTTTTGAAACGGTAGAAACCCTTGCCGATTTTGACACTAACGGCTCGATCACTGTTGGAAAATCAAAGTAAATTTTTTCTCTTTCAATATGAATCCCGCTAGTTTCAGGAAAGTAAAAATCAATAATTGCTGCTGGAACATCGCGAGATTTCCCTTGCATTGGGTAAAGTAGCGCCCCAATTTGCGCCGTTGGATTTAATTCTATAATAACAACCTCTTGTTGCGCGTCTTCATTTTCTTCAATAATTAAGTCGACAGCGCCGTGATATAAGTCTGGAATCGCTCGTAACGCTTTTACTGCCGTTTCCTTAACCTTTTCTGACAGCTCGTCTAACACGTCAACAGGATCACCGCCGATAGAAACGTTGCTTTTGTCAGTAAGAAAAACTTGTTCACCTTTTTTCGGAACACTCTCTAGGTATAAACCAAATTTTTCAAGGTGATTTTTCATTTCAAGATCGACCTTAATGGGGCAACTAATTAAACGCGGATTTAAACTCCGTTCTTCATTTTTCTTTTCAATTAATGTTTGGATCGTATTTTCTCCATCACCAACAACATTGGCTGGAATTCTATACACCGCTGCAACTACTTTGTCATCAACTACGTAAATTCGATATTCCTTACCAGGAATAAACCGTTCGACAATGACGTCTTCATATTTTAATTGAGAGCGCACGTGCTGAAGAGATTGTATTAACTCTTCCTCACTCATAATATTTGTAACCACGCCTCGGCCAAAACTACCATCAGTCGGCTTTAAAACGACCGGAAAGCCGAGTGAATCGCCATACACCGCGATTTCTTCGTTGCTCACATCTTTCGAAAACTGTTTCCCGTCTGGGATATTAACTCCAGCTTTTAATAAATATTCCTTTGTTTTTTCTTTATCTGCGCCAATTTCTACGGCTTCGTTCGTTACTTTATCTCCACGAGTTCTGAAAAAGTAATGCGTTTTTTCACCTGAAGTCAGTGAGAATAATTTGCCAGGTCGGTCGACAAACCATGTTTTTATTTCAGAAAATCTTTCGGAGTCTTTTGTATGCCATTTGAGTTGTAAGCCCCGACGCCAACCCTCCAAGGCAACTGCGTATGCATCAAGTTCCGGACCCCGAGCGTCAGAAACAATTTCTTCAGATAAATGGGGTAGCCAAACGACATTCTTTTGTTTCATTGAGTTGCCTCCATTCAATTCCACATTTTCATTGTTTAAGTATATTTTCATCGTAATGTGTAAATTTTTTACCAGATAACAAGTCAGATAAAAGACGGCCTTCTGCACTTGAAAAGTATTCTCCAAGCCACTGATCCGTTTTTTTATCAAATTCATCGTAATTGCCTGGTTTCGGTGTAAACTCACCAAAAATTAAACCGCTAGTTGTCTTTAAAAAATCTATTCTAACAAAAGGTGTAGGAATTTCTAAACTAATTGTTGCAGCCAACTCGAGTTCACTCCGAGAAGGACCAACACCTTTAAAAAGTTCATCGTCATATTTTCCTGTACTGATCCGCTCACCCTTCGTATTCCACCAGCAATATTTGATTTCTGGATAACGTTGGATTTCTAGAATTAAAGCCACTTTTCCATAAAAGCAGTAAAATTTCAAATCTCGTGCAGGTGTGTTCGTCACTTGATCTTCAGTGATTAACTCTTCTACTAACCACTCATCTTCGTCAACCCAACCTAATTTAAGATCTTTAGACATGTTCGTAATAAGAGCATCCCAATCAGTTAAGGTTTGGGATCTTTTTACATCTCGTATGTGATCCATGCTAAAAACGAGATACACGCCACGGGACCCAGCACCATGCACTGGCTTAATGACGACCTCTGCTTGTTTCGATATTTCCGAAACATTATAGCTTTGTTCAGAAACCCAAGGTCTCTTTACAGAAAGTTGATCAACAAAAGAGTAAGCATCCATTTTATGATCTAGTACATACTCTGGTAATCGTTCACCGAGCTGTCTTCTTAAGGCCCTTATACCTAAGCTTGCTTTAAAAGAGGCTGCTTTAAGAAGCGAAACGGCTTCTTTTGTTTCTGCTTCTCTAACAATAAACTCAGGTATGTCCTCAATTTTCAAACCTGTCAACACTCTATTATAAACGAAGTGCTTCGTTTGCGCTCTGTTATTTTTATACAGTTTTGCCGCATATTTGAGAGCCGTATCGTACCTTTGTTCATAGTTTGCTTTTTCTTGAATAAGAGTATCTAAATACTCTATTAATGTACCATCTTCTTTTGCTTTCTTTATAGTTTTAAGGAGATGGTCACTTTCAACTCGCTTTAATCCAATCATGAGACTGTTGATACGAGAATGTTCTTCTATCAGCTTTCTTTCTGCGTCTTCTAATTGGTCTTGAAGCGTCATTTGTCTTTGCTTTAGCTCTTTATTTTGAATTATTAACTCTTTAAATTTTGATGCTCTAAAAAGAGATAGAAAAAGAGCATTAGCGATCGCCGATAGGCTTCTTAGTGGCCTTGAAAATTTCCACACTTTACTTTTTTCTATGCTTTTAAGTTCCTTATGGATTTGCTTGTTTTCAAGTTGAAGCTTCTTTAACTCCGCTTCTCTTTTAATTAAATTTACTAGTAGATCCTCTTGCTTTTGCTGATGAATTTCTGCTTGTCCTTCTTTTTTAAGAGTAGCCTCGTTCATTGTGACCACCTCCGTTTCGTTACTTCGTTATTTGGGAATTATCATCGACCAAATATCCTTCTATTCGAGAAGCATGTTTGGTGTAGCCGAAGTTTTTTTCAACATAAGCATGAGCCTTTTCTACTTGCCTTTGATAAAAGTCCTCATTGTTCATGAGCTCTTCTATTTTCTTAGTTACTTCCTCTGGCTTGGCGTAAATAGCCGCCTCTCCGAACAGTTCTTCATACGTAGGCGGAATAATGACCGGTACACCAACAGCCATTGCTTCAAAGATCACACGGCCAAATGCCTCAATCCAATCAGGGTGTGTATAATACACAAACACATCAAGCTTTGCTAAAAACTCCTTTGGATGTACTTCGCCAAACTCCAACACATGCCAGTTCGAAGGTAATTGTCCAAGAACCTTTTTCGGTGCATCAGCACCACCAAGTACATGAATTTCAAAAGGCTCATTAGGCGAATAGATCGAAAGTAGTTCCTCGCGATCAATCGGCCACTTCACATATTGTGATCTCGAATGACGACCGACCTTAATTTTAGAACTACGCACCGGTCGACCCGGTCGCTTCCATTCTTGAACATCAATTATGTTGACCCAGTCTTCTGACGCCAGTTTAATTGTTTTTAGTTCCTTGGCGTGATGTTTGTATAACGTTTCGCGAACTAAAGGACCGATGGGATACCATGTACCTTTCGTACCAAAGTATTGTTCTAAGTGACCGACACAACTCTTAATGTCGTATAGGACGCCACCCTCTTTACTATACTCACGCTTTGGAGGTTGGTTGATAATCACCTTAATACTTCTTGATTTTACATCGGGGATGTAACGTTGCCACTCTTGTAGAACTGGTGGGTGTCTTACGATTAACACGTCACAGCTAATTTTTTCGCCATAAACGAGCAATTGGACTTGATCGCCATCAATTAGCTCTCTTACTTTCGGGTTAAATTCTTTTTCCGAATGGAAGTCATAGCGGGACATTTGAATAAGTCCCGTTCGTAACCCAAGACGTGTCTGCGCTTTGATCTCCTCGACATTCGACATATTCGTCCCACCTAAAAGGCGAAACTCCGAGGCGATAACCACATCAAAGTGTCTTCTTCCTGATTGCTTTTCTTCCCTCTTAGGCCACATCGGCTCTGGTACCGGGAAATTCCTGCGTTTCATTGGAAAATCATAACGTAGTGTTTCGGACAATTTATGATAATAGTTATAGCTATCAAAGTATTCTTTACGAGCACCCATGAAAAAGCCGTGGAATCCGAAGGCTGAATTCCCGGTTAATGACTGACTTGATTGACGTTGGAAAGAGTAAGGACCGGTTTCTAGATCAACGACGGCTTCATCCCCAAACACTTTTTTTAAGCGACGCTTAAATTCACCATCCGCACCAAAGCGGACACAATCCCAATAACCTAACTTTTCCATGACGGGCACTCTTCGAAACAGCAGTGAAGACATATTTGCAAATAAATATGATCCTGGTTTTCCCCTACGGAAGAACTTTAAGTCCTCAGTCGCACGCGCTTGCTGTGATGTATTAGCGATCTTCTCTTCATTTTCGATTAAATGTAACACTTGTGTTGCTAGTTTTTCAGGATGAGACCAATCATCCGCATCATTAATTGTGACAAATTCGCCCGTTGCGACTGCTAAAGCGCAGTTACGTGCCACATAAGCGCCACTATTCACTTCTGTGGATAACAACTTCACTCTCTTATCTTTTGTAGCAAATTCCTCAATCACCGAAACGGTTTCATCGGAACTACAATCATCGACGACGAGGACTTCAATATTTCTCCATGTCTGATCAAGAACCGATTGGATCGATGTTTTTAATGCTTCTTGAGCATTGTACGCTGGAATGATCACCGTCACTTTCGGCTCTTCCTTCATCCCCTGTTGTTTAGCATGCTCTACATTCAGGCAGTCATAATGAATACTACTTTTTGATTCATCTAAGGAAACCGGGGCAATTTGATATAATTGTAGCGCTTTATTAATCCATTCAATTCGGTTTTCGATTTTATCTTCAAGGTTCGCGATCGCCAAGTATAGATCTGCGTGAGGTTCAGTTAATATCTGAGCTTGAATCACTTGTTTCCCAAGATCAACTTGACCTAGTGTGTCATAACATTCAGCTTCAATGATGAGTTTTCTCCGCAAAAAATCACGACTATGATTTCCTTTGGTAGCGATCTGTAAAAGCTCCAGACATTTTTTCGCACTTTCCTTCTCATATTGGTTGGCGTAGTACAAAGCAAGCTCCCATGCTGCAAGCTGACGCAAATGACGATTATCCGTTTTTTCAATAATTTCTTCTAATTCTGCTATCGCTTTTTTCGTAAACCCAAGCTCATTTAAACTATATTTTAGCTTTTTTAAGCGGTTTTTGGCTTTTTTCTTATCAATCGATGAGTCAAAAAGCTGTCGCCAATGACGTTGTCCGGTAAGATACTTTCTAACTAACCAAAACCACCTTTTAAGCTTGTATACTTCTTTGAAGGAGCTCGCTAACCTCCCTTGCTTCAATGCACTGTATTGGCGTTTGACTTTAGCGAGCTTTAATTTTTCCTTTTCATTTATTTTTTTCATCTCAAGTATTTCAGCTTCTACTCTCGAAATCTCAGATTCAAGTTGTTCTGTTTTTATATGGTTTCGATTTGTCTTATTGTCTTCCATTTAAAAACTTCTCCAATCTAGAAGCATGTTTTGAATAACCGAAATGCTTTTCAACATATTCATGAGCTTTTGATACTTGTGATTGATAATATTGTTCATCATTCATGAGCTCATCTATTTTTGCTTTCACTTGATCTGGGGTTGCATAAATTGCAGCTTCCCCAAATAAGCTTTCATAGTTTGGTGGGATAATGACAGGTACACCCACTGCCATCGCTTCGAAAATGACACGTCCAAACGCCTCGACCCAATCCGGGTGGGTGTAATACACAAATACATCTAACTTTGCTAAAAATTGTTTTGGGTGTACTTCTCCAAACTCTAACGTATACCAGTTTTCAGGCAATTGTCCGAGTACTTTTTGAGGTGACTTTGCCCCTCCAAGCACATGGATTTCATAACGGTCTGAACCTGGGTAGATTGATAAAAATTCCTCACGGTTGGCCGGCCATTTTACATATTGATCTCTGGAGTGACGCCCAATTTTTATTTTATCTTTATTACCGACATATTGAGGGCGTCGCCACTCACCAACATCGATAATATTCACCCAATCTTCTTCATTTAAATCGATGAACGACAATTCATGATTGTGATGTTCTACTAATGTTTTTCGAATTTGTGGACCGATCGGATACCACTGGCCACGCTTTCCAAAGTACTGCTCAAGGTTTATCACGCATGTTTTTAAATCGTACAACGTATCTCCGCTTTCACTGTACTCTCTTTTCGGTGGTTGGTTCACAATGACTTGTACAGATTTCGCTTCGACCTCTGGAAGATATCGTTGCCACTCTTGAAGAATTGGAGGGTGACGGACGATTAGGACGTCACAGCTCACCTTTTCCCCATAGACGAGCATCTGAACATCGTCACCATCGATTAGACCCCGTACTTTTGGGTTAACTACTTCGACAGAATTAAGATCATATCGCGCCATTTGTATTAATCCGGTTTTCAACCCTAGTCTTTTTTGTGCTTTAATCTCTTCTATGTTGGACATGTTCGTCCCACCTAAAAGGCGAAATTCAGAAGCGATAATCACGTCAAAATGACGTCTTCCTGCCAGTTTTTCTTCTTTTTGTGGCCACATCGGCTCTGGGACAGCAAAAAGTCGTCTTGTTATTGGAAAATCATATTTTAATTGATCACGATGGTTTTTATGAAAATGTTCATGTGACTCCGCATATTCTTTTCGGGCCCCCATAAAAAATCCTGGAAAGCCAAAAGCGGAATGCCCAGTTAGTGAAGTCGGTAACTGTCGTTGGAACGATAATGGCGCGGTCGGCACTTCAACGACTGATTTTTCACCAAATATTAGTTTTATTCGTTTAACATACTCAGAATCACCGCCAAAACGGACACAATCCCAATAACCAATCGCCTCCATGACGGGTTTTCTCCGAAACATAAACGACGACATATTGGCAAATATATATTGTCCAGGCTTGCCACGACGGAAAAAATTCAAATCATTCGTTGCTCGAGCTTGTTGCGAGAAATTCCCAATCACTTTTGGATGTTGTAAAAAATGCTGCACTTGGGCTTCAATTTTGAACGGGTGTGACCAATCATCAGCATCATTGATTGTCACAAAGTCACCTGTCGCTACAGTTAGTGCATGATTTCGTGCGACATAGGCGCCACCGTTAACTTCCGTTTGAATGAACTGAACTCGGGAATCTTTTTTCGCATATTCTTTAACAACAGCGGCGGTATCATCGGAACTACAGTCATCCACCACCAATACTTCAATGTTTTTCCACGATTGTTTAAGGATCGAATTCAATGAAGTGTGTATAATATCTGCTGCGTTATAAACCGGGACAATAATCGTCACTTTCGGCTGCTCGCCTGTTTTTAGACTTTGTTTCTCACTTGCCTGTAAACGATCGTAAGGAAGCTGTGTTTCATCGTTCAATAACGTGACATTAGCAACATCATACATCGATAACGCACGATTGATCCATTCAACTCGCTTAATCACCGTGGTTTCTAAATTTGCCGCTGCTAAATAAAGGTCTGGATGGGGCTTTGATGCTAATGCCTCCTCAATTACCTTTTTACCTTTTTCATTTTCACCTAAAAGCTCATAACACTCTACTTCTAATATCTTTGTTTTACGGACAATGTCTTGATCTTTTTCATCCTCAAGGACAATCGGCAATAGTTGTAAGCATTTCTTTGCGCCATCAGAAGTGTATTGATTAGCATGCCATAAAGCTAGTTCGAAGGCCGCTAGTTTCTTTAAATGTGGTTCTTCATTTTGCTCCACTAAAGCTTCCATATCTGACAAGCCACGTTTCGTAAACCCTAAATTATAAAGACGGTATTTCACTCGGTCGACCGTTCTCAAATGGGTCCTCTTTTTCCCAGGCTTAATAATGGCCTTTAAAAAGTCCTTCTGTTTTTGCGTCAACAGGTTAGAGAGATATTGTTTTTGTTTAGTTTTTAATCCTTTATATAGTAAAAAATCGATCATTTCTACGACCATTTTTTTTACCTTTCGTAACAAATCATTCACCGCCCAATTAAGCCAATGCTAAATACGATTACTCTGTCGTTTTCTTCGCTTTTCTTGGCTTTCTTTTCCGTTTCGTTTTCGTTTTTGATTTTTCTTCGACTTCGCTTCGATACAGTTCCACAGCTTCTTTCGCATCACCATCAAAACGAACTTGGCCTCTTTCCATCCAAATCGCACGAGTACATACTTGCTCAACAAATCTCATACTGTGAGATACGATAATGACCGCTTTGGCTTGTTCCATCATTTCTTGAATTTTTTCACTTGCTTTTTGCTTGAAAGCCATGTCCCCTGTTGATAACGCCTCATCTATAATGAATATATCCGGCTGAAGTGTCGCAGCGATACTAAACCCTAAACGAGCTCTCATTCCACTTGAATAGTTTTTTATAGGTTTATCGATTGCCTTTTCTAACTCGGAGAAACTGACAATTTTCGGATAGTCATTTTCAACTCTGTGTTTCGGAATACCTAATAACATACCGTTAAGAAAAATATTATCTCTCCCTGTTAATTGGGCATTGAAACCTGTTCCGTAACCAAGGAGTGCTGTCGTTTCACCATTGAGCTTTAGTGAACCACGATCAGGCGTTAAAATATTGGTCATCAGTTTACATAGCGTACTTTTTCCAGCACCATTATGACCGATAATCCCTACAACTTCTCCTTCTTTAATTTCAAAGCTCACATCTTTCAAAGCCCAAAACGTTTCTTTATTCATTTTATAAAAGACACCAATATTTTCTGCCTTCACTACGCTTTCGTCTTTAATCGTCGTATTTGTTTTCTGTAATTCCAGTTTCTTTCTTTTTCTTGGCTTTCGCTCAGGAACTGTTGCTTTATAGTTTTCAATGACTTCTGCCGGATCCCCGACTTCACGAATAACGCCACGATCTAGCCACATTAACCGATCGCAGTTTTTCTTTGCATAACGAAGGCTATGTGTCACTAAAATAACCATTTTCGCTTTAGCGACTAATTCTTTCATTTTTTCTGAAGCCTTACGCCCAAATGCAGCATCACCAGTGTTTAAGGCTTCGTCAAGAATTAAAATCTCAGGCTCTAAATGCGAAGTCACACTAAACCCTAACCTTGCTTTCATTCCACTTGAATATGTTTTCATTGGTTGGTCAATAAATGCGCCTAATCCGGAGAATTCATGGATTTCATCGAAAAACTCAGTGATTTTTGCTTTCTCAATCCCCAGCATCATTCCGTTTAAATAAACATTTTCTCGACCTGTCAATTCTTTATTAAATCCCATCCCAAGAGAAAAAAGTGCCGAAATACGACCGTCAACAAAGATCTCACCTTCGTCTGGCTGTAAAATGCCAGACAACAACTTACATAAAGTCGTTTTTCCAGCACCGTTTGAACCGATAATTCCAAGGATTTCTCCTTTATACCCTTTGAAGTCCAAGTTTTTCAGCGGCCATACTATTTTCTTAGGATTTTCTTCATCCCTCTTCTTTTTAAAGAAGTTAATAACATGAGATTTGTAGTCGTCTTTTTGAAAATCTTGGTGAAATGAAACACCGAGATTTTTTGCGGAAATAACAACTTCCCTCGTTTCAGTCGACTCATTTGCTTCGTTAGGTATATGATTGGTTTTATTTTCAGTTAATGACATAGTTAAAAACCTCTTTTTAAAGTGCTTTAATAATTTTGTGTTCGTTTCTACTATAATAATATAACAAACCAATGATCACAGCTACGGATGCAAGGCCGATAACGATTAAGCCCGTAAATTGTGGGCTTGTCTGATACATAAGAATGTCACGGTAAGCAGTTACGATATGGGCAAACGGATTAATTGTAATCAACACATGAACCCAAAAATGCGTATCTGCCGCACCTGATAAACGACCACCTTCCCAAATAACAGGTGACGAGTAAAACCATAACCGAGTAACATGGGTAAGAACATTATCAATATCTCTAATAAATACACACACATATGATAGAAATAAGCTAATCGCTAACAAGAAGACTAGTTGCACTAATACTATGATTGGTAAATAAATGACTTGCCATCCCGGCACAACGCCAAAAAATGCCAAAAACAATGCCACAACAACTAGCCCAAACGAAAAGTTAATCAATTGTGTAAACGAAATTGTAATCGGAAAAATTGATTTGGGCATATACACTTGATTAATAATCGATGAATATTTAAGGATTGCTTTTGCAGAGTTATTAACAGTAGCATTTGTCCAACGCCAAGCGACTAAACCGATAACAAGAAAAACAGCAAAGTTTTCTCCGCCACGTCCTAAAATCACGCCAATTAAAAAGTAGTATACTAACACGCCTAACAATGGATCTAATAACCACCAAAAATAACCTAAATAACTATTACGATGTTCAGCCTTCAACCCCGACTTTACTAAATAAATTAATAGGTCTTTTCTTTTCAACATTTCATCTATATATTTTTGCATAAAGTAACATTTCACCGCCATTCGATTTCATCACTACGACAAGTGTAGTATTTTTGAGAACGTATTATCGCCCCCTTGCTCGAGCCTGTTCATCAACAGTATTATCACATAATGTCTAAATGTGTCTATATTTTTCTTTTCTAAATTATACTATATCTAAGAAAAGTGAATTTCTAAACTCTATGATCATGGAACTATTTCCAGTTTGTAACTATTATAAAGGATATTGATTCTGATGACGATCTGCACCGCTGTATCTTGATCGGTTTAGCCGATGTATTTTTTCATTTTAAAATACCCATAGTGCATGAAGTACCACACGCTTTTGACGAGGCTCAGTTGTTCAATCTCTCGATAAACTTTCCAATTTTGCTTCGCCATTTTTAACTTGTTACTCGAAACTGAGTTTTCTACTAGTCTGTATTTCGCTAACACCTCTTGAAGCCCGTAGGCTGTAAACCCTCGTTTACAAAGATGGAGCCATAAAACATAATCTTGACGTGTGCGGATATTGACCATCGCTACTTCTCCTGCCTTGTCTTTATCGACCATCACGGTAAGGCAGCCGATTACATTATGTTTTAAGAGGTCTTCGTAAGTAACTTTTTCAGGAACATTGACAATTACATTCGTTTCCGTCCCATCTTCTGTCATGTTTTTATATTTTGTATAAGAAAAAGCAATGTCGTTGTCCTGCATAAAACGTAATTGTTTTTCTAATTTTTCCGGAAGCCACTGGTCGTCACTATCAAGAAAAGCGATATAACGACCTTGTGCTGCTTCAATCGCCGTGTTGCGGGCTATTGCTGGTCCACTGTTTTCTTGTAGTTGAATGAGTCTGATCCGCTCGTCCTTGTACTGTTGAATGATTTCGACCGTCTCATCTTTCGAACAATCATCGACGATGACCATTTCCCAATTCGTATACGTCTGGTTAAGTACGGATTGGATCGCATCTCCGATAAACTTTGCCGAATTATAACTAGGCGTGATAATTGAAATCAGTGGTTTATTTAGTTTTGCTTCTTTCAAATTGATCCCGCCTTTGCTTGAAAGATAGTGACTTGCTTAATATAATTACAGCTAGTTTTGTTTATTATCGTTAATGAAAAAAGAATTTCCTAACGCTACGTTAGTTGCTTGTACCACTTCACGAGTTTTTCTCCCTCGCACTCCCAATTCAGCTGTTCCATCACCGCTTTTTTACCATTGTTGCCCATTTGCTTCGCTTCATTCGGGTTTGCTCGTAAATATTCAATCGCTTTTTTTATTGCTGTATCGTCATTTGGATTTACTGCAATTCCGCACGAGTGTTTTTCTACAAATTGCTTCCATTTCGGAAAGTCAGAACAAAGGATTGGGATTCCTGCACTCATATACTCAAAAAACTTCGTTAATTCCTTTTTTAAGTAATGGTCTGTAGGCGGAAATAAAGCAATTCCCGCTAACCAACGACGACTAATGTAGGCATCATCAATTTCATCTTTCGGAACATATCGGTCAATTCCTTCGATGACTAGTTGATTTTTTCGTTCGCCGGCAGCCGCATACATCGCATCTGCAAACTTTTTCGGGCACTTCCCATAAAAATGAACAGATACACTCTCATCAATTAAAGGGAGTCTAGCGTGAATATTTGCTCCTCTTTCTACCGAAATATTCCCGGTATAAATTAACTTGTTTTGGACTGGCTTGTCCTCACTTTGGTGATCCGTCAATTTACTATTTAAAACCGGATAATTTAGGATGCATTTTCCTCTCGGATACTTTTCCTTATAATATTTTTCTGCTAAACAAAGTTCTAGTTTTCTCGTAAGTAGCTTTTCTACGGATTTATAAATTTTCGCTATTATACTCCTTAAAGGTTTCGGAATATATTCTTTTTGCATAATGCTTGTTTCATAATCTTCGTGAATGTCATAAATGACTACATTGTTACGGTTTTTAAGAAGCCAAGCAACTGGTAAAAGCTCTGGATCGTGTACATGATAGTAATCAGCTTTCTGTTTGCGTGCTTTTCGATACGCTTCAGTAGTTGATAATATCATTCGAAGTAATTTGTTTTTTTGTTTTTTTATAGGAACCATTTGAATCTCACTCTGATTTGGTATAGCATCGCTTTCTGGAACGATTAACGAAACGTCGAATCCAGCTTTTTGCAATGACTGACACTCTTTATAGAAGATTCTCGGATCCAGCGGATGGTGTACCGTTGTCATGTGAGTGACTTTTTTAGCTTTTTTCAAGGAATCAACACCTCCTTCATTTAAGTTACTAGTCAACCGATTATATTTAAGTGGCCTTATCAATGTTAAAGATTAGCCATCTCTATTTTAATAGGGCAAAGTAATCAAAATAAGAGCGATTGCTTCTAAGCATAGACTAAACATGTTACTTATTTAGTGTTTTTAGAAACACCTCTTCATACCGCCGGACAATCTTTGTCGCGTCGAAGTCACTTACTCTTTGAAGACCTTTTTCAATGAATTCAGTTCTTTGATCTTCATTAAATCCAAGTACGCACAACATATTTTCAGCCATTTCATCCACATTACCTACTTGGCATAACAAGCCATACTGTCCTTTGTCTAAGACTTCGGATGGACCCGATTTACAATCCGTTGAGACAACTGGGGTACCGGTTGCGAGCGCTTCGGCAATGACATGGCAAAAGCCTTCATGTTTTGATGAGAGTACAAATAAGTCAGCTTGTTGAAAGTAAATATATGGATTACTTTGAAAGCCGATGAAATGAACACGATCTTTGATGTTTAAATCTTCTGCTTGTTGTTGGAGTTTTTCTTTCAAGTGTCCTTCCCCGAGGATCACTAACCTGCTAGAGATTTTGGCGTTCGTTTTGGCAAACGCATTGAGTAATGTTTGGTGATCTTTTTGTTCTACAAGCCTTCCAGCTGTAATAATTACTTTTTCATTAGGGTTGTTAAAAATCGATTGATATTTCGGATCGGTTTGATCGTTCTCTATTTTTTCATTAATTTTGTTGAGATCAACCGGATTATAAATCACTTTAATTTCTTCAGACTTCACTTTATATTTGTTCACTAAATTTTCTTTTACGCCTTCTGATAATGAGACGATTTGATTTGAAAATTTGTACATGAAACCAAAGCCAAGTAATTGTAAGTCCGTTTTCAAATCTCCACCTAAGTTGTCTGCTTCTCTAACGACAGATTTTGCTTTTGAGAACGAAAATATTGTCGCTAATATCGCGATCGTATTGACTCTTGGGATGGTACTGAAAACGATGTCTACCTCTTCATTTTTAATAATTTTAGCTAGTTTAAAAATCGATCTACTTAGCCTTTGCGTGTCTAGCTTGATAAATTCGACATCTTCTTTCAGCTCGTTCTCATACGATCCATCAAAATTCAGAGTTACTAACATAGGGGAAAATTTTTCTCTATCTAAGTTATTAATGATATTTAATAGTGTGCGAGCAGCTCCCCCACCACCCATTTGGTATATAAAGAATAAAATTTTCTTTTTTTTCATACGAAAACAGCCTTTCTATCATAGATTGGTGATTTCATCATAGATTGATTCTTCATCATCACAGGCAACTTAAATAGCTAATAAGTGATAATATTCGTTCATTGGTATTTTTTTGAAAAATTAATACTCAATACCATGCTGATGTGTCACTAAAACTCTATCAAGCATTTTTTGATTATTAATATTGTTTCTTTTTCGAAACACATCTAAACTATCGTATACGAAAAATAAGCGAGGGTAAATACGTATTTATCATTATTTACAGACAAAAAGCCGGCTTCGCCAGCTTTTTTGTCTTACATTTATATTTTCTATAGTCCCTCTTGCCCTTCTTGCTGTTCTTCTAGCTCTTCTGGCTCAGGAGCTTCGATCATATTTAGGTGTATTTGTAATTCCTCTGAAATTTCTCTTACTGATTGTTCATCTAATTCATAATAGTAGATTCCATTCAGCATTAGGTTTCCTCCTTTAAAACTTAAGGAGTCAATATTATTTAAACTGCTAGCATAGGTGTGCATTCTAATGACGCTATTAAAACCAAGATTTGTCTTTAAGTTATTACCGAGCGCATCCATCATTGGACCGAATCTTGTAATCGAGCTAAAGCTTGTTGCTTCTTTAATTATCGATTCAATCACTTCTTTTTGACGTTCACCACGCCCTAAGTCGCCTCTTGGATCACTTTTACGCATTCTTACATACGCAAGGGCTTCTTGCCCATTTAATCTTTGCTCACCTTCATGGATCGTGATTGTACCGTAAGTAGCATTGTCTCTTTCCGTAAAAGTTCTTGGCGAGTTAACTGTAACCCCACCTAATTCATCAACAATATCCATAAATGCATCGAAGTTTAACGATACAAAGTAATCTACTGGGATGTTTAGTAGATTTTCAACGGTTGCTATCGTCATATCTAGACCACCAAATGCATGAGCATGATTAATTTTATCAAGACGATCTCTTCCGACAATTTCAACACGAGAATCACGTGGAATATTTAGCATTTTAATCGAGTTATCCTCTGGATTAAAAGTTGCTAGCACCATCGCATCCGTTCTACCACTTAAATCACCGTCGCGACTGTCAAGACCAAGGAACAAAATGGAAATTGGGTCGTTGATTGGATTTACTGTATTTTCCCGTAATTCAGAGCGGTCTCCTCTTTCTAATTCTTGTTGCGCACCTGATGCTACATTATTCATTTTAGTAAAAACATATCCAATAACTGCGCCCGTGATAATTAAAAGACCTAGGAAACTGAATAACGCGACCTTCATAAAGCGCTTAAGAGATTTTTTTTGATTTGTTTTTTTATTTTCTATTCTTGACTGTGCCAACTTCAGACACTCCCTTTTTTCTTAATTTTGCTGTGTATATCGCAACCGGTAAAATTTTACATCAGCGTATATTCAAGATCATTGCTATAACCGGCGCATAATGAACGAGAAACTGATTTTAAAACACAAAATCTCTCAATCTATTTATATTAGACGACTAAAAGCATTAAAAAGTTACATAATTTTTATTACTCTAATAAACTATTTTACATCAATACTTTTTTATAGTAAATAAAATTTATGAAGCCCCCATAAAGTGCACGTTTTGGATGAGAGTTCCTGGCAGTTGATATAGGAGAGCACCTCACTACGCAGATGAAGCTGACAAAATAAGGTGGTTTCTCGACAAGAGATGCACTCCTCCCTATGGGAAATGAGAACATTTTAGCGAACTTAGGTGTTTAATAGTCCCCACCCAAGGAAACGCTAAATATTGCCACCGTTTTTCCGTATTTCTCGGGAAATTTTGACCGAATAATACAAATTTGACTGCCGTCTATTGTCATTTAAAGCAGTATATCCGTTTTTTAACAACAGCACCAAACAAAAAGAGGTGCTAATCGCACCTCTTTTATTGTGTAGATAAAGTATTTTTTACCGTATCAGTAAATTAGCTCGAGCTTAAAATAGCGATTCTACTTCTCCTGTTTCACGGTCAACCGTGTACCAACCTCTTGTCGCCGTATGACCCACGCCATCTTCGCCTTGCACGACATCAAATACTTGAACAACAAATTTCCCGTCTTCTTCACGGTCTACTACGATGTTAACTTCGTCATCGTAGACAATATTTAAATGTTCTTTTACTTTTATTTTTGCTTCATCTTCGGTAAGGAGTTTTTTCTCTTCAGAAGTAGAACTGTCTTTATCTGTTTCGTCGTTTTCGTTGTTAGCTCCTTCTTCTGTTCCGGTTTCACCCTCAGTTCCGTTATTTTCCTCGGTGTTTTTTGAATCAGACGACTCGTTTTCATTAGAACCTTCACCTTTATTGCTCTCTTCACTGTCTTTTTCATCAGTAGTATCTTGTTCATTCTCACCGTTCTGGCCATTCACAGTTTCGCCGTTAGGATCTAATTCTTCTTTATTCGTTGATTGAGTGCAACCAGCTAGAACAAGTGTCAATATTAATAATAGAGCTACAATATATCGCATCATTTAAAACCTCCATGATTGTTTACGTTATTATATATATTTTTTTACCACTATCATATTAATAAATATTATTTTACCATAAATGCATTGAAGGCCACACTATTTTGTATATTCTTGTGTATTAATACCCTTTAGATCAAGCCTGTAAACTTCGGTGATGATTTTACTATTAATGCGCTTTATCCCTTACAATATATTGGTAATAATGGTGCGCGGCCATCGATTCTATCATTAACATACTCCCCTTTTGTAACAAAACTCTGTCCGTCCTCCGTTTCTAAAATCAGCTCTAATTGTGTTTTTGGTTCAAGGAAGTCATCCTTTTCATCTGTCGGTAAAATCGAAATGTACCAATCTTGGTTTGAGTTGATTACAAGTGTAGCATGTTGAAAGTGGATAAAGCCTTGATCACTAATTAAAGCCTCTAATGTATAATTATTCATGATGCCCCACCTCGTTAGTGAAAACTTAAATGAGCTTGAAACTCGGAAATGTGCGCGAATGATTTTATGTGACCGAATGAATTTTTCTAAAAGATGCGTGAAGGGCTTTGCTTTACTTTCCCTAGACTATGTCCCAAAACCACCAACTTAGAGCCTTTTTAAAAAGTTAGACGGGATCAGGTCTGAACAGGTGACAATTTTATAAATGGTGTAGGGTTTGAAAAACATTATTCCTAACATTAGACGCTGTTTGGCTGAATAAGTTTCACCTTTTTAAAGCTTTTTAATCTGCTAAAAAAAATATATTTTTACATGAAGTACGTTGATGTTTTTTTAGTAAATAAACATTAGTGATGTGGAGGTAGAAGGGTCTTAGATCCCTTTTCATCTATTGTTAATGCTTGAAAACCCGTGTGGTTTTTTCGGTTAAGGATAGAGTGGATTCGGTATAATCTATCGAATTTCTACTAGGCGACTGGGGCTTGATTCCCCCTCTAAATTCAAATGCGTTTTATCGAAGTTTTGCGATTCTTACTTGTGTTTTCCTTTATTGTTTTCTTTTAAATTTATGCTGATAGTTGCGTTTTGTTTACTGTAAAACCAGTGCTTTTAGGGATGGTTTTTTATTCATCTAAAAGAATAATTATGTGTTTTTATGATAGCAATTGTGGAGATAGAAAGAAGATGTAAAATTAATATTTGAAAGAAAGATGTAGATTTTTTAATAGAAACAGGAGCTAATGACGTACTTATTAATGTTGAGGCAATTAATAGAATGGAGGGATAGTTTTTTAGAAATAGATCATGGATTGAGGTGATGATTAAATTTTTATGGGAATGAGGCGGTGATCAAATTTTTATGGGAATGCGGTCACCGATTGAGGTGATCATCAAATTTTTATAGGAATGAGGTAAAATTGAGAAATAATTTTTTTCATGACACCAAACATTAATTCAACTTGACATTGAGCCTCCGCGAGCATGATGTATGAGCCAGGAAGCCAGGATTTAACAACCCTGGCTTGCCCACCAGGCTCTCATGCTCGCCTCTCAATGTAAAGTCGAATTAGGTTGAAGTTTTTAAAGTTG
>SKOL01000525.1 GCA_007120055.1 Anaerobacillus sp. | reverse complement strand
TTTTCATCGACGACAGGCACAGCGACGAAGTCATATCTTTCTATTAGTTGAGCGACTTCTTCTTGGTCCATATCAACGGGGACAGAAATGACTCGACTAAACATAATGTCACTAATTTTTTCGTCTATATCACCAAGAAGAAGATCACGATAGGAAACAACCCCAACGAGCTCTTTCTTATCATTAATTACATATAAATAATAAATAGTATGGTTCATTTCAGCAAAATCTTTGAGCTTGTCCACTGCATTACGAACCGTATAATTATCATTGATCCAAACAAATTGATCGGTCATAAGCCCACCGGCAGTTTCCGATGAATAGGTCATTAAGTTTTTTACATAGGAAGAATCCTCGGCTCTCATTGCTGCTAAATATTCTTCAATTTTCTCGACTGAAAGTTCACCTAATAAGTCAGCTAGGTCATCGTTTTCCATGAGATCCATAATTTTTGATGATTTTTCAATACCGAGGCGGTGAAGTATTTCTATCTGTAAGTCACTTTCAAGCTCTTGAATAAGATCAGCGATTTGTTGCGGTGATAAATATAAAAGAAATTTAAAATGATGCTTTTGAGGAAGGTTCCGGTATAACTGGGCAATGTCATAAGGTTGCAGTTCGTCAATAACGTTTTGGAATGCTTCCTTTTTCGTTTCCTTTAAATGCTTGATGATAAGAACCATTAATTGATCTTCTGTCATAGTTACACTTCCTTAAATCAAATTACACCCTAAGTTGACTGTCCAATCTAGTGGTGATCAATTAAACAAGTCGTTTTTGTTTAGTTTTTATTTTCTATAAAAAAGTATTTACATATCTTTTCGCTTATCTATTCCCTAAGTTACAGCCTATAAAATATTAATGGATTAGTAAATAAAAAATTTTGATTGTATTAACTTTCTTTAATTAAGTGAATGTCATAACTTCCAAAATGGAATCATTTCAAACTATATGTAGTCGCGAGCGACTTAACTCAACTACATATAGTTACTTAATGGCGATAATATTCATTTGCGAAATTCATTAAATTAATCAGAAATTTATTTTTCTCTAAAGGCTGCTAATAAAGAGCAGAATAAAAGTGCTGCAAGAACAGTTAGTTTTAAAAAATAGTTAGGGATTAATATGATCGTACTACCAACACTAGCTCCGAGTAAAAGAATGAAGCTATATAACGAAATCGCATAGGTCCGCTGACCAGCTCCGTTTTTTCCAATTAGCTGTATAATCGCTGGAATAACGATAGCGACTCCAGCCACAAAAATCATCGATCCTAATGTTAGTACATAAATATTTTGGCTCACACTACAAGCTAACCCGATTAATTGTAATGTTAATCCTGCGATCACAGCATTTACATAACCAATTCGATTAGTAATTTTTTCGAAAAAAATAGTAAGAAGTAGTCCAACTAAACCGAAGCCTCTAATCATAAGCGCGTTTGTAGCAGATAATTGCAACTCATGAGTAAAGTAGCTTTCTAAAGCCGTATAGTAAGCAACAAAAGATAAAAGAATCGTAAAAGTAATAAAGTAAAACCTTTTTAATCTAGGTTGAAAAGGTAGTTTAGCTAACACTTTAATAATGTTTCCGATAGATTTAGGATGGTTCGACTTTGACGGTCTAGGCAATTTTTTTATCGCATATATGAGTAAAACAAAATATAGTAACGCTAATGTAGCGAAAATCGCTTGCCATGAAAATACGATATTGACGGTTGAACTAAGTAATTGTCCCAAGACACCAGCAGATAAAAATCCTGTATTAATCACAGCGATCGTAATGCTTTGGTGTTTTTCCTCAAGTACATTTAAGACGTAAATAAATGAAACGGGGGCAAACGAGGCAGCCCAAAAACCTTGAATCCCTCGAAGGATAATAAATAATAAAAAACTATTAATAAAGTAACAAGCCAACATTAAAATAATTAGCATAGCAAGCCCGGAACAAATCGTTTCTTTTAAACCGAAGCGCTCAGATAACGGACCAAAAAAGATAAGCCCGCAAGCATAAAAAAATGAAAACACACTTATTGAAAGACTAGCTTCCGATGTGCTAATCGTATAAGTATCACTAACGTTTTCTAACAGAGGGATCATAATATAAAGGTTTGATACGATAAGCAAAGCAAGTAAAGCAAAAAGAGTTAAAATATGATGGATTGAATATGGTTGAGCTATTTTTATTGTTTCGCTTTGTTCCATAAGTATCACCTATAAATGTTGTATATCGAGCTTTTGTTATATAGAAGAGTGAATTTCATAATTACCAAAAATGAGGCTCATCACGCAATATATAGTTTGCGAATAGTTTTGACGCAATTATATATTGATCTTAGCGGCGAGAATAATGAATTATGAAATTGATTAAGAAATGTAGTGATTATATCTATATGTTAGATTTTTGTAATTGCTTAAAAAAATTTAAAACTAAATTCATAAATATTAATGAAGAAAAACATTATTTGTATTATAATAAAAGTTATTAATATACCTATAGGGGCATGAAGTGTAAAGA
>SKOL01000218.1 GCA_007120055.1 Anaerobacillus sp. | reverse complement strand
TTGTCCTTTCCTTATCATACGTAACCATTTCTATTAACCCGTCACGATCAATAAGCTTCACTCTCGCTTTTTTCGCACATTTTTTCGCTTGTTTCGTAAAATAACTATTTGAAACGATCATTTTGTGATAAGAACTGTCTTTGTAGTTTGCAAATCTCTCTAAAGCTTGTTGAATAGCAAAATCGTCAATATTTGTACCGTAGCAAACTGCTTGAACTTCTGTTTTTATCCCTTTGCGGCTCAAAATTAAGTTACCACCCATGTTGTCGTCTTTCACTATAACTTCAGCGTTATATCCATATGCTTCAAATAACGGCTTTAAAAAGTAATCAGCCTTACTTGCGTCCATATAATCTACTTCTACCATATGTGCGTTAAAACAGCGATTGCCCCTCCATTCAAATGAGTATTTTCCAATAAGGTAAAAAAGAAAACCACAAATGAGTACCGAAACTGTAATTACTATGTAATTTTTAACATTAGGAAAAGCTTCTGTAATGCTAAGTCCTAAAAGTACGACCAAAATTCCAACAGATATGTAGCGATACAAACTGCCTTTTCTTTTTCTTCCCTTATAAAATAAAGTTTGCAGATCCAGCTGTAACTCCCCCTTGATCCTTGATGAATAATTAAATTATATGTATCCAATCTTAACATCCCACTTACCATGAAAAAAATCCTCTGCTTCTTTGTTTGTAAGTGGTTAGGGCCCACTGCCCGACTTTTCATGTTAGATGGGGACGGTGTGGGCTTCATGAAGGTTTTGTATGAAGGCGTGATCAAGACTTTATCTCGCCGCTAATCAAAAAAACAAGTTATGAGCAAGCAAACCAACAAACCAAATTTTCTTAAAAATTTGATTATTCAAAGCGAAGTATGTTAATATAGTAAAAATCATATAGACTACTAGCAACTTTTCAAGTGTAGGGACAAATTTTGCCCATGTGGGACATTTTGGGTAGTGGTCCTAAATTGCCCATCTATAATGTAAGTTAATACTCTACTCTACTAATTTTGGTCGGCTAGGCACCGCCTATACACTAACAGTTGTAGAAAAAATAATAAGGAGATGATTTAGATGATAAACGTAACAGATAGTAGTTCTCTTTTACGAAATGATGTAAAAAAACTCGGTAACATTCTTGGGGAAATTCTCGTTCATCACGGTGGCATCTCTTTATTAAACAAAGTAGAAGCGATCAGGGAAAAAACGAAAAACTTAAGAAAGAATTATGATGAAAGTGTATATAACAGTTTAAAAGAAGAGATTAATAGTCTTGAACCACCTGTTAGACAACATGTCATTCGTGCATTTTCTATTTATTTTCATCTTGTGAATATTGCTGAGCAAAACCATCGAATTCGTCGTAGACGTCAATATCAATTACAAGATGAAGGGGCAGTTCAGCCAGTTTCAATTGAAAGTGCTGTTTCAACCTTAAAAGAGGAAAATTTTTCTGAAGACGTCATCCAACAAGTTTTAAATGATTTATCGATTGAGCTTATTATTACTGCGCATCCGACGGAAGCGACGAAGCGAACAGTGCTTGAAACGCAAAAGCGAATTTCAACGATCTTACAGGAATTTGATAATCCGTTGTTAACGAAAAAACAACGTGCTGATTTAGATGAAAGTTTGTTTAACGAAGTTACAGCATTATGGCAGACAGATGAATTACGTCAACGAAAGCCGAGTGTACTAGATGAAGTGAGAAATGGTCTTTATTACTTTGATCATACTTTATTTGAGGTTTTACCAGAGATCCATCAAGAATTAGAAAATCAACTACAAGATTATTATCCAGAGGGCGAGCATAAAGTTCCAAACTTTCTTCATTTCGGATCGTGGATCGGTGGAGATCGTGATGGTAACCCGAATGTAACGCCAGATATTACGTGGGAGACATTAAAACTTCAACGAAGATTAGTTATAAAAAAATATAAAGCCGCAGTTGTAGAGCTAATGAAACGTTTTAGTCAGTCGACGACACGAGTATCGATTAGCGAGGAGCTCATCAAATCGGTGGAAGAAGATGAAAGAAAATATATGGAAGAAGATGAGAAGTGGCAAGTTGAAAATGAGATTTACCGTCGTAAGTTCGCAGTCATCCTTAAACGTCTGCGTAACGTCGGAAAGTCTGATTTAGGCTATCAATCATCTGAAGAATTACTGAACGATTTAGTTTTGATTAAAGAAAGCGCCCAAAAACACCAACCGGGTCATAATCAATTAAAAACGATTCGCAAGCTAATTCGTCAAGTCGAATTATTTGGCTTCCACTTAGCTACACTTGATATTAGAAATCACAGTGGTGAGCACGAATCAGCGATAGCTGAAATTTTAAAGGCTGTTAATGTTACTGAGAACTACTCGAAGCTTACCGAAGAGGAAAAGGTGGGTATTCTTGAGCAAGTACTTAGTGAGCCTCGACCGCTATTACTTATCGAAGAAGATTATTCTCCAGAAACGCAAGAAGTGTTAAAAACGTTCCAAATGATTAAAAAAGCACATGCTGAAT
>SKOL01000370.1 GCA_007120055.1 Anaerobacillus sp. | reverse complement strand
TTGACCATGGAATTGAACTCCCTGAAGAAAGAGTGGCCAAAGGTAAACCGAGACAGGGTACAATCGATCTTAATGCTTTCCACCAAGAAGGAAGCATAGTGATTGAGATTATTGATGATGGGAAAGGGATTGATGAGGAAGCGGTTTATGAAAAAGCTTTACAAAAAAATCTGATTTCCCCTCAGGATCAATTAACATCAGAAGAGATCAACTTATTACTATTCAAACCAGGATTTTCAACAGTAAATACGGTAACAGATATATCAGGACGCGGTGTAGGATTGGACGTCGTAATGACAAATATCAAAAACTTACGTGGAGTCGTCAATGTATATTCCGAAAAAGACAAAGGAACGACGATCAACATTAAGTTACCATTAACTTTGGCGATTATTGATGGAATGATGGTAAGAATTGGCGATGAGCGGTTTATCGTTCCCTTAAATTTCATTTTAGAATTTATAAAAGCCGAAGAACAACAAGTGCTTAAAGTAGAAGGAAAAGAAACGATTATTCATTTACGTAATGAATACGTTCCTTATACTGGTCTTCATAAAATTTTAAATGTTGAAACTGACATAAAAAAGCCAACTGACGGAATCTTAATTATTATAAAAAATAATGGAAGAAAAATGGCTGTTCTCGTTGATGAAATTTTAGGTCAGGAACAAGTGGTAATAAAGAGCATTAAAGAAAATATGGAACAGACTGAGGGGATTGCCGGTGCTACGATATTAGGAGATGGCAACGTAGCTTTAATCCTTGATATTCCAACGTTATTTAATGTTTCTACTAAAAAAAATGAGAAGGTTGCCTATGGAAAATGAAAATTTGTCCCTTAGTAATGAAGAGTTTCAAAAGCTTAGAAGCTTCGTACTACGCTCAATTGGCGTTAACCTTTCAGATGCAAAGCGTGCTCTAGTCATCTCAAGGTTGTCAAAACACATTAGGAAAAAAGGTCTTCATTCTTTTACACAATATATAAATATAGTAGAACAAAATGAACAAGAAAAAGAAAAGTTGTTTAATTTAATTACGACGAATGTGACAAACTTTTTTCGCGAAGTCCATCATTTTCACTTTTTAACGAATGAATTTATTCCAAGTCTTATGACAAAGCAAGGAAAAGTAGTTAGAGTTTGGTCAGCGGCTTGTTCTTCTGGGGAAGAGCCGTATTCAATTGCAATGACATTGGAAAACGCACTAGGAAAAACAAACATGGATTATAAAATTTTAGCTTCAGATGTAAATACTGAAATGCTTCAAAAAGCAAAGGCTGGAATTTATCGTCATGAAGAAGTGAAAGGAATTTCTTACGATCATTTAAAAACCTTTTTCAAATTAGGACAAGGAGAAAATAAAGGACTTTTTAAAATAAAAGAAAATGTCCAGAAAAAAATTGTCTTTCAACGAATTAATTTGGTTGGAAATGAGCGTTACCCTATAAAAAATAAGCTCGATATTATTTTTTGTAGAAATGTATTTATTTATTTTTCTAAAGAAACACAAAAATATCTATTAGATCGCTTTTACGAGCAACTTTCCCCGGGGGGAATATTAATTTTAGGGCACTCAGAGTCAATCGCAAATTATCCGAACAAGTGGCGTCTTATTCATAAAACGATTTACAAAAAAATTTAATCATGGGAGTGAATTTCATAATCACCATAATCAAGCCCTATCCAACTATATGTAGTTGCGACGACTTAAGGCAACTACATATAGATACTTAATGGCGATAATATCGAATTATGAAATTCATTAATGGGGTTTTTTTATTGAAAAAAACATTTAATAAAAAATTTAATCGAATAGTTTATGAGATTTTTGCGGGTGATTATTTTGTCACAGATGAGAAAGATATAATGTTATCCACACTGTTAGGTTCATGTGTTTCGGTTTGTTTGAAAGACAAAGTTAGTGGCATTGTTGGGATGAATCATTTCATGCTACCTGCTTCTGTGAAAAAAGAAGAGTTCATTATAAGTGATGATGCTCGCTACGGAATGTATGCGATGGAGAAAATGATCAATGATATGATGAAGTTAGGAGCAAGAAGAAGTTCACTAAAAGCAAAGGTTTTCGGTGGTGGGGAAGTGTTAGGAACAAAGATCAACAGTGTTTCTAAGTCGAATATTCATTTTGCAATGAATTATTTGAAAATGGAGGAAATTCCAGTTCTTTCATATGATGTTGGTGGTAAAGTCGGTAGAAAGTTATATTTCGTCCCCGAAAATTTTGACGTATTTATTAAGAAAATTGGTCAAGAGGCAAGGTTAGCTGAAGCTGTCCGTGCCGAAGAAAGCTACTTACACCAAATTAAACGATCAAGAGCCCAAAAAGCAAAAACAGCTAACAACTTAACCTTATTTGAGTGAGATTACTCAAAACTCAAAACTCAAAACTCGTAAGGAGGTGGTTTTGATAGGCAAGAAGATTAAAGTGTTAATTATTGATGATTCTGCTCTCGTCCGTGAATTATTAAAACGAATATTATCAAAAGATCAAGAAATTGAAGTTG
>SKOL01000478.1 GCA_007120055.1 Anaerobacillus sp. | reverse complement strand
TCCCATCAAGAAGACGCTTCCAACGATCAACGCCAGCAAAAAGAGAACGCCACACGACATAAATAATCGGTATCGACATAATGGCCGCTACAATTATCCCTAATAGAAGTAAACCTGAGCCAGGAGGATTCCCTTGCCAACTATCAAACCATTTCCTTCTGAAGAAATGGAGAATGGTTGGGGAATTTTTTTCCCCAACCTTGGCATTTTCATTATTATTTAATTGTGACTTATTTTTACTGTCATTTTTCATATTATGCCGTCTCCTAAAAAGTTACTGTTCCAACTATCTTAAATTTAGGTCTAAACCTGACTGTTCTATTAATAATCGAGTGTCTTGGAAGTAGTTACCTAGTTCTCTAACTGGCATATCCTGAACTTTTAAATCATTAAAGTCAACGATATGTGGTTCTACTTCTGCTGGATAGATAGCACCATAGTCCGAGTTGATGAGAAGCTCTAAAGACTCTCCAACAAACATTACTTGGTTTTCAGGTAATAGTAACCATTCGATAAATGCAATTGCATTTTCTTGGTTTGGACCGTCTTTAACTAGTCCTGCACCTGCTGCATTTGCAACTACACCCATTTGATCTGCTTCTTGATCAAGGTAAATGAAACCTACATTGTTGTTATCTGGCTCTACCAATTGTTGATGGAAATAATAGTTGTTCACCAGTCCAAATGAATGCTCTCCAGCACCTACAGCACGACGAATGTCACCATGACCTTGAGTAATTGCTGCTGCATTATCACTAACTGCTTCAATCCACTCTGCTGTTTTCTCATCGCCCCACTCGTAACGAAGTGCAGAGATGTGACCAATCATACCACCGTTACCACCACGAGTAATTGCATAGCCACCTTCTACATCAGCCCATTTCGGATCAAATAAATCTTCTATACTTTTTGGCATTTCTTCTTCAGTAATCATATCTTTGTTATAAATTAACCCACGAGATCTAGCTGAGATTGCAAAGTATGCGTTATCATCAGCCCGAAAATCAGCAGGAATTGAATCAATTCCGTCAAAGTCGTATCCTTGTAGCAAATCTTCCATGTGTAAGTATCCTAACGCACCTAAATCATTGGAGATAAACACATCTGCTCGAACGTTATTCGCTTCTTCAAGTAATTGAAGTGGATTAGCATCATGTAGTGCCACTACTTCGATTCCAGTGTCTGCTGTAAATTTATCTAGTAAAGCTTGCACAAATCTTTCATTACGTGCTGAGTATACCACAATTTCACCGTCAAGTTCTACTACTTCTTCGCCGGCCTGCTCATCTTGCCCACTTTCCACTTCTTTCTCATCTGGATCTGCAGTCGTTGTACCTTCGTCATTTCCACAACCAGCTGCAAATACTAATCCTAATGCTAAAATTGCAAAAAGGATTACTTTTAATGTTTTGTTCATAGTTAGTTTCCCCCTATGTAGTTTATTTTCGAAAGAATGAAATTCATTCTCATTTACTTATCACAATTCATAGTATAGTGTGATTGATAATCATTGTCAATGAATTCCGTAAAATTTTTTTGTTTTTTACTAGTTTCACAGATTTGTCAAATAATATGCTCAGATCAAAATAAAAACTCCCCATTTCAAAGAGGGAGTTCTTTTTTTATATTTTTTATTCAACAACACAAACTAAATCAGATTTAATATTAAAGGATACTACTGATCCAACTTCAATATCTTGTTCCATCGGTGCATAAATAACCATCGGGTCTGCTGATGGATCTGATTGTAAATTTACATATAGCTCTTGATATTCCCCACTATATGTGACTCGATCGACGGTTCCACAATAACTTCCTTCGCCTTCAGCAACAATTTGACAGCCTTCTGGACGAATCGAAAGTTTAACATTTTCACACATGCCATCTGTCTGATTAGGAAGGCATACCGTACCGATCGTTGTTGTAACATGTTTTAAATCTTTTTCTAATTTCCCTGTGATTAAATTTGTTTTACCAAGGAATTGCGCGACGAAACAGTTTTTCGGGCAGCGATACATATCTCGAGGTGAAGCGACTTGCTGAATTACGCCATCTTTCATCACAACCACTTTATCAGAAACTGCAAAGGCATCCTTCTGGTCGTGGGTAACGATAATCGCGGTAGTATTGGCTTTTCTTAAAATATTCGTCACGTCAAAACGCATTTTTTCACGAAGACCTGCGTCTAAATTACTGAACGGTTCATCCATTAATACCACATGGGGACGTGGCGCAAGTGCTCTCGCTAAAGCGACACGCTGCTGCTGTCCACCTGATAATTCACTCGGAAGGCGATTAGCGTACTCTGCTAATCCTACAAGCTCTAATACTTCAAGCGCTCGTTCTTTTCGTTCACTTCGCTTCCATTTATTTAAACCAAACATCACATTTTTCTCAATTGTTAAATGCGGAAATAAGGCATAATCTTGAAACACCATTCCGATACCACGTTTTTCCGGTGGTAATGAGCGGTGATCATCGTAAACGACTTGATCTCCAATGGAAATTTTTCCTGTGCTAG
>SKOL01000043.1 GCA_007120055.1 Anaerobacillus sp. | reverse complement strand
CTTCTGATAATTTTGCAACATTTAAAGAATACGTACGTTCCACAGAACCTCTTACTCGATTTTCAGCGACAACAACGATTACCTTGTGTTGTACGAGAACCTTTAAATGTCGGTAAAGTGTCGTACGCGGAACGTCGGAGATAAATGTTCCCAACTCCCCTGCAGTCGCTTCCTTATTCATTGATAAAAATTGAATGATTCTACTGCGCACTGGATTTAATAGTACTTGGCTTAAGTCCTTCATTTTGTCAATCCTTTCACCTGTTCTATAAATGATTATAATTCCAAAAGTGGAAACGGTCAATATGAAAATGAAAATATTTTCCAATATTATTGGGAATTCATTGGAGCAGGCATTTAAATGAACGGAAAAATACTTGGGGAAATTCTATTGCGCTACTTCAGAGGTGCGTGGATTTACTATAAAATATAGTTAAAAGTTAAGGAGTATTAGTTCAACAAAAAAACTCCTGCCACTAATCAAACTTTGATTAATAGTAGGAGGTTTTTGAAATCAACATAGAAATACTGACCAAAACTAATATATTAACTCAACCATAGTTATAAATGCCGATGAATATTTTTAGAGGACACAGCGGACCTTATTTAATCAAATCGAACCAAATCTTCACGCTAACGGACACAAGAGACCCTATTTCATGAAAATCGTCTAAATTAAGGCATAATTTAAGCACAAAGCGAACGTGATGTCCGTTTACTCTGTTTAAATACTATTTTTTTCACAAATAAGGTCTCTCTTGTCCTTAAGATTTTACCACGTTGACAGTTCCATTAATCCTGATCGTTACCCCACAAGAGCATCTTCTTGTGCTATTGCGTTCATTAGTGCAAATAAGGATAGCGATAGTTGGATGATCGCTATCCATTCAAAGAATTTACAATACTTCTTCTATTATTTTTTCAACCCTTTTCCATGTACCAGCCAGTAACAATTGACCAACGCATCCAATCAATATTTTGAACAGCATAATATGTTTAGTTTCGCATAACTCTTCTATACGTATCATGCAAATAACCAAAAAATTCACCTCTCCAAGTTTCAAATTCTTCTAAGGTCAACACATACGTTTTATCCTGTGATGCTTCTTTTACCGCCTTAATAAGCCCATGCGGGTCATAATCAATGTCAGCTTCTTCTTTTAAATAGATAGAAGGTTGTAGTTCTTGAGGTTTGTAATAAAACGTATCCAATTTAACAAAGTTCGTAAAATGAGCAATAGAATAAGGGGCATAAGGTCCTCTATCTTCAAAGAAAAGAACATCTCCCCAGTTTTTAGCTCTTTCTTTCTTGTTAGCAATATAAATACTATGTGATTTTTCGGTTACCACAACGCGAAGGTCTAAATCTGAATATAAATCATCATTCCCTCGTGCTATTGAACCCCCATAAAAAATCCCTAAAGATATTTACATTGTCTTTTGGAATTTTCTGTGTCTTGCTTTCTGGATAACTACTATTAATATTAGAAATATACCAATTCCTTGGGATATGGAAATTAACCCCTCCCTCTGTTACAGATTTTCTCTGCACAAACGATTTCGTTGAAAAAGGGTTACTTAAAAAATTCTTCTAATCCCTCAATTTCGGTTGTTCTAAGAACGATTCCTTTATTGTCGAAAATAAAAATTTCGGGGGGGCACTTATTTGTAAAGTGTTTTTGTAGTCATGTTTGTGGGAATTTCCTCCTAGAATAATATACGCTACCTCAGAAATGTTTTCATATATTTTATATGAATCATCACTTATGGCGTTACTGATATCCCTCTGATATCCTCCACCTGGCAATTCATCAGCAAAAACTACAACAATATACGTTTCAACGTCCTCAGATTTGAGTTCATTAATTATTCTATCTTTCTCTGAGGAACAACCGATCAGAATAAAAATTACACTTAGTATTATTGCAAATTTCTTTTTCAAAATAACACCCCTAATTAGAAAAAAATTTACCTATAATTCAAACTCTCCTTGAAGTATTCTGTACTTTTAGTTTAACAGCGTTTTCCTACCCATAGAACAAAATATAGACTGTAATTGATACAGCTCCGTTTTATTACTAACGCTCACCGTTAATGAAATTACACATTTTACACTTTCCTATTTAAAATGTGTTTAGATTCTTCACTATTTTTCTCTTTCTCCATTTGCTTTTTTAACTCTTTAATTTCCTTTTTCAATTCCCTTATTGACTTTGATTCATCTATACCTTTTGTAACTGCCGTTTTAATAATTAGATAGAACACGAATAAATAAATAAGGCTTATAAGTATCCAAGTTCAATTTCCATATTAAATCTCCCTTGAAAGTTCATGCCTTGATTACAGCCACTGAAATGTACCACTCTCGCCAATTTTTTTACCACCGAATGACAAGGAATTTAACATGTAACGCCAAGGTGTTTACCAATTGTATAAAAAAGCCCTACAGATTAACATTTTGATAACCTTGTAGGACTTTTTCTTTTGATTTCTGTTTTTAATAAAATATTAAGCCTATCATATT
>SKOL01000688.1 GCA_007120055.1 Anaerobacillus sp. | reverse complement strand
GTTTGTTTGATAACATTTAAAACAGCGGCTTGTTTATCAACTGCTTTGTTGAATTCAGGAACTTCTACCTTCATATGTTCTTTATAATTAAATGGAGAAGCTACTGTAAACGATAAATAATCTTTAATACCTAAACTTGCTGCTAAGTAACTAAAGTCACCATTGGTAGATAGTGTCGCTGATGAAAAGATAAAAGGAGTTTTTTTAGAAAACACTTTTTCTTGAAGTACATTCTCGACTAAATTCGGCATAATCACCAAAGTTGTCACTCCGTCATCTTTCGTTACCCAAGTAATAACATTCGTTTTGGCTTCAAAAAGACGTAGTGCATATTGGAGCATGTCCAGATGTTCTTCAACAATTTTCAGTTGGTATTCTTCGATCGTATATAACTCACTCTCAAAAACTAAAGCATCTTCGAGTTCCCCTAAAAGAGTTTTAAATTGCTTGATTTCATCGATCATTTCTGAAGTGATGGTTAGCTCATACCGCGTAGACCCTTTAATGTTCGTTGTACTGCTTTCGATGAGCTGAAATAAATATAAACTTCGAGAAATAATATCCTCAACTAAAAAAGCCACTTCTTCACGAACATCATTTTCAAGCAATCTCACTAAAATCTCTTCTAATAGGTCATGGCGAATATGATAAGCTAATGCTTTTTGTGCGGCAATTTCTAATAAATGACCTTCGTCAAAAATGACACTACTTGCTTCTGGTAAAAACGGTAATTGACCTTTTCTTTTTCTAGATTCATACGTCCAAATATGCTCCATATAAAAATCTTGAGAACAGACAATTAAATCAGTCGCTTTACGGTAATGTTCTCTCGTTAACGTCATTCCACAACGATGGCGCTTTTCACAAACCGAACAATCTTGAAAAGCGTCCCAATTTACGTTGCTCCATTCTTCATTACTAAGTTCTGAATACGTTTTACGATCCCCGTAAAAATGAAACTCTTGCATCGCTACATTATTATACACAAATGAAGGTAGCGTATCAGAGACACTTTCATAAACCATTACTTTTTCATCATCGTCTTTTAACCGCTCAAGCTTTTGTACACATAAATACTGGTCTTGTGCCTTCGCTAGACGCACATCAATATTTAATTGCAAAACTTCCGAGAGCTTGGCGATATCACCTTCAGGTTTCACTAGTTGCTCGATTAATGCTTCATCAGCACAGGCGATAATGGCGGGCTTCCCGACATACCTTGCATAACAAATTGCGTAAAGTAAATAAGCAATCGTCTTTCCTGTTCCTACTCCTGCTTCTGCGAAAATAGGTTTCTTTTCTAGAAATGAGCGTTCTAATTGATAAGCCATAAAAATTTGTTCATCACGAATTTCAAAGCCAGCCTCTGGTAAAATATCATAAAATACATCACCGACCCAATCGCCGAGTTGCTCAATAAAAGGCTTGTTTCGATCATATGTAAAAGGAAGTTTTTCAAACGATTGCATAATGTCCCCCTGAGTTAATTTAAAATGTACAATGTACAATTTACAATTTATAATTCTTTCGGTAGTGCTTCATTTGTTTTTATGTTTTATACGTAATTTTAAAGATAACATTTCAATTATGTATATTTTTTTAAATTTGTCAATAGGGTGAATATCATAATTACCTAAATCGGTCCATATCGATACTTAATGGCAATAATATTGAATGATGAAATTTATAAAATAAGAAAAACGCAAAAAGAAGGTGACCCAAAAGTACCTGACACCACGCGTAAACTACTCTACTTTATATAGACAAAAAGGCTTTAAAGTATGTCTATATGTAGGTGTGATTCGTGTCTGACACTTGTTTTGGGCCACCCTCATTTTTTTATTCTTTTGCTTCTTGTAATTGATGGTCGATGCGTTCAATTAACTCAGATGAAAACTCAAAAAATTGATCGTCAACACCTGTAGCATGACTAACGGCATCCTGGTATTGTTTCTTTGCTTGATTTAGTGCATCTGTAGCTGCTTTTAGTTGATCCTCATCCATACTCATTGTCGCTTGACCAACCATTCTTTGCGCGGCTTTTATGGCCATTTCGACTTGTCTAATATCGTTAAACGGTTCTGACATCGTACAACCCACCTTTAGTTTTTTCTATGTTAGGTTGTACATATTTTAAACAATTTATTCAGGACCTAGTGATTAAGATAAGTTTTTAATAGGGAGACAATCACCCTTGATTAAAATTTATTTTGCCGTTAAGCGTAAAAATTCATCCACATCACTAGCTGCTAAATCAAGGGCACCCTGCCAAAACTCAGGTTTCGTTAAATCAACATTCAAATGCTTCATCGCTAAATCTTCGACACGCATTCTTCCTGTATCACGAAGTAAGTTAATGTATTTCGCCTCAAAACCTTCGCCATCTTCAAGAGCAAGTGCGTAAATTCCCATACTAAATAAATAACCGAACGTGTAAGGGAAGTTATAAAACGGTACACCAGTAATGTAAAAGTGTAATTTTGAAGCCCAGAAGTGCGGATGATATTCACCAAGTGAATCACAGAACG
>SKOL01000270.1 GCA_007120055.1 Anaerobacillus sp. | reverse complement strand
TAAACTTGTGGTTGAATTTACAAAAAAGGCAAAGTGTCCTCCAGGCGTGGACATTTTGCCTTTTTGTCCACGAGCGGTGTCAGACACCGTTAAGTAATCGCTCTACAGTTGGGATGTCTGCTGGGGCCCACTTTAATTCTTGAAGTTCGGGAAGGGGTTTCCATTCAAGTTTCGCATGTTCTTTTGCTTGTGGGATTCCAGTGACGACTTTCGCTTTATATGTCAATAAACGAATATAAAAATCTGGTCTTTGTTGATGATTAACTTCTTTAATTAAATCAAACACTTCAATAGAACAATCTAACTCTTCTTTTATTTCACGAATCAGTGCTTCTTTTGGTAGTTCACCTTCTTCAATTTTCCCTCCCGGAAACTCCCAAACGTTAGGGGAGGACATAGTAGGCGAGCGTAGTGCACATAACACTTCATCTTTATCATTTTTTAAAACGGCAGCTACGACATTGATTTTTCTCATTAGTTTTCCTCCTAATTAAGCATCGAACCGGATGCATAGCTATGCTTTAAGTTTCTTTTAATGCGGTTATTTAGTAGTGTTCCCCTACCTTGGACATGTCTTGCATAATATTAACATTTATAGATGATATTGTGGTATAATTTGCTTCTAACTATGTAAGTGAATTTCATAATTACCAAAGATGAGCCACATCACGCAATATATTAATGTACAAAAATTTTAAAAATATGTGAGGCGTTGAAAAATGATTAAAGTGATTTTATTTGATTTAGATGGAACTTTACTTCCAATGGATACGGATGATTTTGTAAAATATTATTTAAAAGAGCTAGGCCCGAGAGTTGCACATATTATGGATCCTAATGAATTTATAAAAGCGCTTTGGGCCGGAACTGAAGCTATGCTTCGTAATCTAGATCCTAACAAGACGAATGAACAAGTGTTTGAAGAAACATTTTTGTCCTTAGCAAAGGTAAAAAAAGAAGATATTTGGCCGACACTTGATGATTTTTACGAAAAAGTGTTTCCAACGTTCTCTCATCTTTGTACGCCATCGCCGTTGTCTAAAAAAATTGCTGAAGAAGCGATTAACCAAGGGTATCGCGTAGCCGTAGCAACAAACCCTGTTTTTCCGAAGGCAGCGATTTACGAGCGAATTAAGTGGGCGGGTGTTTCAGATATTCCATTTGAAATCATTACAGTGTACGAAGAAAATTCATTTACGAAGCCGCATCGTGAGTATTATCAAAATTTATGTGATCGTCTCGGTGTTAAGCCAGAAGACTGTTTAATGGTCGGCAACGACAAGCAAGAAGATATGTCAGCTTCTCAAATTGGTATGAAAACATTTTTAGTTGAAGGTTGGGTCATTGACCGGGGTGAACCACAATACCGAATTGATGATCAAGGAACGTTAGAAGAGTTATATGAAAAGTTGAAGAACGAAGAAGGATTGTTTGTTAAGTAGGAAATCAATTAATGCGTTGTACGATAATAGGGACCATGCATGAAAAAATATAGTATCAATACCTAAAGCTAGTTCTGATTTGTCGAATATAAATTCACACCGTGACAAACAACTATATTGTAAGATTAAATAGTAAGGGAGCGCACGTGAATGTCAGAACAAACACTTTATGAAAAATTAGGTGAAGAAGAAGCGATTGCGAAAGTCGTTGATTATTTTTACTCAGAATTAGTATTAAAAGATCCAACCGTCCAACATTTTTTTGAAAATACGGATATGGAAAAACAGCGACAACACCAAACAAAATTTATCAGTTTTGCCTTAGGGGGACCTAATCAATATTCTGGATCTTCAATGGCAAAAGCACATGAAGGGATGAATATCCAGCCTGAACACTTTAATGCAATTGCCAAGCATCTTGGTGATGCTCTTGCACATTTTGGTGTTCAAGAAAGAGATATCGAACAAGCATTAGCTAAAGTTGCTTCATTGAAAGATGATATTTTGTATAAATGAGTGAATTTCATGATCACCAAAAATGAGCCACATCACGCAATATATAGTTTGCGAAGGTTTTAACGCAACTATATATTGATCTTAGTGGCGAGAATAATGAATGATGAAATTCATTAAAATGAAATTTCCTTTAAATAAAGAATGAACTACATCATAAAATAGTCCGCGCCTAAAAGCTGGGTGTGGACTATTTTTACGCTTACCTTAAATTAATTCAAGGAAAAGAAAAAGAAGAGTTAGTCAATGCAAGATTGACTAACTCTTCGTACCTTACCCATTCATCATATTGCGGTCGTATCGATTACTGTTTCCCACAGACACCTCATTTCAGTCATGTTAATAACATTCTTGAAATTCCAGGACCTTCTGCAAGCTAACCACCTCATTTAAGGTATAATCGAAAAACCTTCCTGTTTAATGTTATATATTTTAACATCATCTAGACGATGGGAAAGGGGTTGTGAGGACTTTGTCGCCCTCAATAAATATGATTACCAAACGTGAACGAAACTATTTATGAAATTTGTTAAAAGGTTCACTCCATATTTTGTAAAGAGTAAGATTTTAAGT
>SKOL01000324.1 GCA_007120055.1 Anaerobacillus sp. | reverse complement strand
TCTTAATGAAAAATATAATGAACAAGTGATGTTGATCGCTTTGCACGGTTATGAACAAACAGCTAGCAGAATGAAGGGAATCTTCTTGTTAGCCGGCTTTATCACCGTTTTAGGTACGACGTTGTTTTTATTCATTATCTCTAAAAGAATTGCTGCTCCACTACGAGACATGAATAGTGTTGCCTTAGAGTATGCGAAAGGAAATTTTGATAAAAAAGTAACCGTAAAAAGTAAAGATGAAGTCGGTCAGTTAGGGAACAGCTTAAACTATATGGCCAAAGAACTTGAAAGCCTAGATTCGATGAGAAAAGAATTTGTCGCCAACGTTTCTCATGATATGCGCTCACCATTAACATCAGTGAACGGTTTTATCGTGGCAATGTTAGACGGGACGATCCCTGAACATCAACATAAACGTTATTTGCGTTTAATGAAAGATGAGACAACGAGATTAATCAAGCTCGTCAATGACTTACTTGATATTGCAAGTATCGAAGCTGGGCAAATGTCAATTTCGCCGATCAACTATAATTTATCAGAACAAGTGCGAAAACTGATCGCTAAAATGGAGCCCGAACTTACGAAAGGGCAACTCGAAGTTTCGTTAACGGCAAATCAAGAAGAGGACATCTATATTTATGCCGATCCAAATAGAATTGACCAAGTTCTAGGTAACTTAATGCAAAACGCGATTAATTTTTCACCTGAAAAAGAAATGATAGAAGTTGAAGTTACACAGCACGAACAAGAAGTGACAGTCTCGATTAAGGATCAAGGCCCAGGGCTACGCGAAGAAGAAATGAAGTTTATTTGGGATCGCTTCTTCAAAGTCGACAAAGCCCGAAGTCAAAAATCCGGTACCGGCATCGGCTTATCGATCGTAAAACACATCATCGATTTACACGACGCCAAAATCGAAGTTGACAGTAAATTTAATGAAGGCACGAAATTCACAATTTTTATTGGGTGTCGGACACCAACGAAAGTTCACTTTCACCAACATTAATGACAATAAATTACTACGGAATGCTCACTCAAAGAAAGTGAACTTTCCCGTAGTAACTTAATTTACAGTGAAGCATCACCCGTGACGAATTTATTTTTGCATCAAAAAATCCAGCTGCACCTTATTAAACAGGTACGCTGGATTTTTTATTATATCGAATGATTTTTGCTATTTCTTAGATCAAGCCGCTTGCCTCTCAACTTCCTTTCGAAAAAACCACTTCAATAACGAAGGAACAAAAATGATGATGACGAGAATTCGCATCAGTTGTAACGCACTAATCACTGCAGGGTCAGCACCAATCATCGCACCTGTTAATACCATTTCAATTAACCCGCCTGGCGCAATGCTTAAAATCGCTGTTGTTAAATCCAATGTTGTAAAATGAGCTAACAAACCGCCCAAACCAAACGAAATAACAATTAGAGAAAGCGAGACTGCAAAATAAACGAGACAATACTTTCCACCTAGCTTTAAGTCATGAAAAGAAATATTTTTCCCCAATCCAATTCCGACAGCAACTTGCGCAGCATGTAAAACAACTACAGGGATACTTGCTAAATCTATACCACTAATATTCATAATTGCAGTTAATGCCATTGGAACAACAACAAGCCCAGCCGGAATCAAATTTCGAAACAAAATCCCTAATAATGCTGGGATCAAAAACCAAAAGTAATCCCAGCCTCCTAATTCAAATGCAGCGCCAGTTCCGCCAATCGTCGCCACTTCTTGGCCACTAAAAAAATAAAGGATCACGGCTGGTACAATAAATAACACCGTCATTAAACGTACCGTTTGAAAAATCACGACAAAAGAAGTGTTCGCTTTTAAAGCTTCACTAGCAATCACCATTTCAGATAATCCACCTGGAATTGAACCAAATACACTCGTTACTTTATCGACATTAATCCAGCGCGTCACTAAAATACTAATAAAAACACTAGCTAATATTAGCAGACAAGTTACGAAAAGATAAGGCAGTAAATAAGGGCCAATCGTCATAAACGTATCCATCGTAAAATAAAGACCAAAATAGATTCCGAGAACCATAAACCCGCCACTTTTTAACGGATTAGGCCAATTCGCCGAGCGACTAGTAATTCCTTGCCACAGCATAACAAAAGTTAACGCCCCTAAAACCCAAGGAAGAGGGAAGTTAATCAACGTAAAAACATAGCCACCTATGATGCCGATCATACAAGTTTCGATCAACCGTGCAATGTTCATAAAATAACAGCTCCAATGCAAAGCAGTTTTTCGTATCACGAAGTATTATACTTCAATTCACAATATATTTATAGAGAATATGGTATTTTTTAAGGAAACACCAACAAAAAAAGCTGCCCCACGTGTAGAAACACCAATAGAGCAGCAACTTTTTTATTCAGATATTTCATCCAACGTTTTTTCAAAACTTGGTGCCATATGCTTCAGAAAATAATCAACTTCAGGCATGTCCAACTCGTGTACTTTTTGTTCGATTTGATTTTTGGCAATCGCAAACTCACGGTTACCAGCTA